>JALYOR010000218.1 GCA_030856765.1 Verrucomicrobiota bacterium
AGCGAGGTCCTTCGCCGCGCTGCGCCGGCTCAGGATGGCAGGAAAAACGCGCACGCTCGATCAATCCGACGCATCGTCGCCGGAAGACTCCTTCTCGCCTCCCTCGCCATAAACCTGGCGTAGGATGCGGCCGATCATCGGCGCGGCGGATGAGCCGCCGTGCACATTGCTCCCGACATCGCCCTCATACAGCGCCGCGAACGCATATTGCGGATGCTCAGCCGGCACAAAGCCCGCAAACCAGGCCGCCGTTCGTTCCTTTTCCTTCGGGCCCCACTGTGCGGTTCCGGTCTTCCCGGCGACCGACACCTTGTCGAGGCTCGCTTGGTGCGCGGTGCCGGCGGGCGCGTTGACCGCGTCCACCATGGCGGTGTGAATCTGTGCCATCACCATGGGGTTGGCGTCGATCGTCTTCTTCGCCCGCACCGAATAAGCGGCCACAATTTCGTTCCCGACGGTCTGCACCTGCTCGACCAGCCGGGTCTGATAAAAGGTGCCGCCGTTGGCCACAATCGCCATCGACTGCGCCATTTGCAGCGGGGTGGCGAGCAGGTCGCCCTGGCCGATCGACATGTTGGCAATGTCGCCGCTGAGAATCTTCCGGCCATGCGTCGCCTTCATGTAGTCGTCGTTAGGCACGCGACCGTCAGCCTCGCCTCTTAAGGGAATGCCGCACTTGGAACCGAAGCCGAGCTTGGCCGCCCAGTCGAGGATCGGGCCCGCCCCGGTCTGGATGCCGACCTGATAAAACCAGGTGTCGCACGATTCGGTCAGCGCCTGGACGAAATTGAGCGAACCACGGTCAGTGTGTTTCCAGTTGTGGAAGGTGGTGTTGCCGACATTCATCTCCGGCACGCATTCGTATTGGTCTTGCGGCGTAATGGTATTGCTCTCAAAGGCCGCCAGCCCGACCGCGACCTTAAAGGTGGACCCGGGCGGATAAGCCGAGCGGTAGGCCCGGGGCAGGAGCGGAATGTCGGGATCGTTCTGCAACTCCTTAAATTTCGCGGTCGAGATCGAGGGAATGAATTCGTTAGGGTCAAAGGTGGGCCACGAAGCGAGGGCGAGGAGGTCGCCGTTGTTCGGATCGATGATCACAATGGCGCCCCGTTTGGCTTTGGCCGCGAGGGCCTTCTCCGCCATTTCCTGCAGGTGCAGATCGAGCGTGGTGACCACGTTGTAACCCGGCACGGGCGGATCGACGATGCGCTCGGAAGTTTTGCGACCCTCCCGGTCGAAGGTGACTTTGAACTTCCCGTGCCGGCCAGTCAGCATGGTGTTGAAAGTCAGCTCAAGGCCTTCGCGGCCCTCCGTTTCCGGCCAGAGCACCTGGCCGTTTTGGATAATGCCGTCCGCGTTGCGACTCGTCCGCCCAGTGTAACCGATGACCTGGCCGGCGACGCTCTTGTTCGGGTAAATCCGCAGGTAAATCGGCTTGAGAGAGAGCCCGGCGGGCAGATGGCCTTGCAGCGCCTCGCGCTCTGTTCCGCTCAGGTTTTGCTCGATCTCGAAAGGCAGGAAACCGCGATTGTGATAATGCCGCAGGATCGAGTCCTCCGAGACCTGCAACGGGTGATCGATTGCCTTCTCCGCCGCGCGGATGCGCTGTCTTGCGTAGGCCAGCACCTGGGCGTCGGAAAAATCGAGCGGGGTGGGGAAGTCGATCGTGAGATTGTAACTCAGTTTATTTTGGGCCAACGGCACGCCGTGGCGGTCGGTGATCTGGCCGCGCGGCGCGGGGATATCGAGCACGTAAGTCCGGGCCTGCTTCTGCGTTTCCCAGGTCGGCTGGATCGTTTCCTCAAAGGGTGTTCCCGCCGCCTCCGACGTCGGAGTAGGAGATTCCTGCTGGGCGCTCGCGTTCGTCGCCAGCGCAAAAGCCAGAATGAGAACAGATGACTTCTTCAAAACAGGGTAAACCAGAGATTTAGTGCCGCTCTAAGAAGCGATGCACTTCCTCAGCCAACTTCTGGCCTATCCCTTCGGTCGATGCAATTTGTTCGACGCTCGCTTTGCGCAGCCGTTGCACGGAACCGAATTTGCGCAGGAGAAGATTTTTCCGGTTCTGGCTCACCCCTGGACAATCGTCGAGCACGCTCTCCCCGATCCTCTTTTTCATCAGGAGCTGATGATAGGTGTTGGCGAAGCGATGCGCTTCGTCGCGGATCCGCTGCAGTAAACGCAAAGCCCCCGAATCGGCCGGCATTTGCAACGGCATCGCCCGCCCGGGCCGATAGATTTCCTCAAATTCCTTCGCCAGCCCGATGATCGGAAGCTCGTGCAAACCGAGCCGCTGCAACTCGCGGCAGGCTGACGAAAGCTGGCCTTTTCCACCATCGACAATAATGAGGTCCGGCAAGCGGACGAACGGCGCCGCGCTCTCTTTCTTGTCATCACGATCCGGCGCAGCGCGGAGAGGGACCTCGCAAGCGTCGTGCGGCGCATCTTTCTTAGCGATCTCCGCACGTTCCTCGGGATGACAAGCAAGGCGGGCGATCGCTTCTTGCGGATTCTCCTGCGAAAATTCCGCTACTTCCGGATGTGCTTCCCGGGCCTGCAGTAGGACCCGCGAGTAACGTCGCCTAACGACTTCGGCCATACTGGCAAAATCATCCTGTCCTTCCACCGTCCGAATGCGATAGCGCCGGTAATTGTTCTTATCCGGCACACCCTCGCGGAACGAAACCATCGAGGCCACGACGTGCGTGGTGGAGATGTTGGAAATGTCGAAGCACTCCATCACTTTCGG
Source organism: Verrucomicrobiota bacterium (assembly GCA_030856765.1). Classification (GTDB taxonomy): domain Bacteria; phylum Verrucomicrobiota; class Verrucomicrobiia; order Chthoniobacterales; family UBA10450; genus Palsa-1392. Next base: position 2,750 of record JALYOR010000218.1, read on the forward strand.
CAGACTCGGGAGCTGCAGCGCGTCGGCCAGCGCCTTCACATCCGCCACCGGATCGATCGTGCTCGGCAAGCTGTGTCGGGTAAAACGCCGCATCGGCTTGGTCGTCCGGCGCAAATCTTCCAGCATGTTGCGCAGCTCGGCCGCTTTCTCGAAATCGAGTTTGGCGGCGGCTTTCCGCATTTCTTCTTCGAGCGCGTTCATCATCTCGCGCGAGTGGCCTTCCAAAAAGTCCGACGCTTGGGCGACGCGTGTCCGATAAGTCTCGGCGTCGATCTCGCTCAAGCGCATCGGCACCTGGTAGGTCGACGATTTCAATTCACGCTCGGTTGGCGAGCCGCGCCCGAAAGTGAGCACGCCGAATTTTTTGCGCATGAAATTGAGCGTCTGACGCAAGGCCCCCGCGTGAGCGTAGGGTCCGAAATAGCGCGCGCCGTCGTCCTTCTTGAAACGCGCGAGCCGAAAGCGCGGCCATTCCTCGGTTGGATCGACTTTGACCACGAGGAAGCGCTTGTCGTCGCGGAACGAGATGTTGTAACGCGGCCGGTACTCCTTGATCAGCTTTCCTTCGAGGAGGAGCGACTCCGGCTCGCTCGCCACGGTGTGTGTTTCGAAATCCCACACCGCCTCGAGCAACGCGCGTGTTTTCAGATCGGCCACCGCCATTTTCGACGGCATGAAATAAGACCCGACCCGCTTGCGCAGATCGCGGGCCTTGCCCACGTAGATGACCCGCCCGAAGCGGTCGCGCATCAAATAGACGCCGGGCTTGTGCGGCACCTCGTGCACTTTCTTGTTCAGATCTGGCTTTTCCTTCGACAGCGGCACGGAGCTGAGAGAGTACTCGATAATGTGGGATGTCGCCATCGTGGGAAGCGGTCCGGCGGGCGCGAGCTGCGCTGCGTTTTGCGCGGCCGCCGGCCTGCGCACGCTCGTCCTCGAGCGGGCGACGTTCCCGCGCGAGAAGGTGTGCGGCGATTGTTTGAACCCGACTTGTTGGTCGGTGCTGGAGCGGCTCGGGGTTGCGGCGGAAGTGCGCGCGGCACCGCACGGGAGATTGTCTGCGGTCGATTTCATTGGCGTCAACGGACGTTCGGTCCGTTCGCCGTTGCCTGCGGGCGAGAACGCAGAAATCGCCATCCGGCGAAGTGTCCTCGATCAAATCCTGATGCGCCGCGCACGATCGTTAGGTGCGGAAGTGCGGGAAGGCGCCACGCTCCTCTCGGTGGACTACGTTGGGCACTGGAAGGTCCGAACCGAGCAGTCCGAGGAGTCCGCCCGCGTCCTGGTGGCGGCGGACGGACGCAACTCCACCGTGGCGCGGCTCTGCCATCTAATGCCGCGCAAAGGTCGCGATCGCGTGGCGCTGCAAACTCATGTTCCGCTGCCGGAAAACTTTGGCGACCGGATCGTTTTGCAACTGTTGCGGGAAGGTTACTCGGGCCAGGCGCCGGTCGGCGATGGGATGCTTAATCTCTGTTTGGTGAGTCGGCCTAACGATCTGCCGGCGATCAGGCGTTGGGCCGAAAAGGAATTCGAGATCTCCGTCGAGCATGGCTGGCGAACGATCGCCCCGCTGGCCCGCGCCGCTTTACCCCCTGGCCGACCCGGCTTGTTTTTGGTCGGCGACGCCGCGCGCGTGGTAGAGCCTTTCACCGGGGAAGGGATTTTTTATGCGCTTCGGTCGGGCGAACTGGCCGCCGCCGCCATCCAGACGGGCGATCATCGGCAATATGCGGCGGCGCATCGCAAGCTCTACGCCGGCCGCCTCTGGATCAATGCGCTCGCTCGCCGCGCGGTCGAGCATCCGCGTCTTACCACCGGTCTGCTGCGGATTTTGCCTAACGAAAAACTGGTGCTGCGCTTTTTGACGTCGAAAGTCGTGCGGCCTTGACCGTGTTCGCCATCAACATGGCGATCGTCATTGGGCCCACTCCACCTGGCACCGGCGTAATCGCGGTCGTTTTGGGCGCCACCTCATCAAAATTCACATCGCCAACCAAGCGGTAACCGCGTTTGGCCGCCGCATCTTCTACCCGATTGATTCCGACATCGATCACGACCGCGCCTTCTTTGACGTGCTCCGCCCGAACGAACCCCGGGCGACCGATAGCGGCCACGATAATATCGGCGGAACGGGTGATCTGGGCAAGATTACGCGTCCGCGAATGCACCACCGTGACCGTTGCGTCGACGCCTTTTTGCATGAGGAGGAGCGCCATTGGCTTTCCCACAATCATGCTCCGCCCGAGCACGACGACATGCGCGCCGCTCAGCTCCACACCGCTCTCGCGCAAGAGACGCAAACACCCGAGCGGCGTGCACGGGATAAACCCGGTCGCGTCGCCGAGCGCGAGTTTCGCGATGTTGATCGGGTGAAAACCGTCCACGTCCTTTGCCGGATCGAGCGCGCGGATGATGGCCGCTTCGTCGATCTGTTTCGGCGGCGGCGATTGGACGAGAATGCCGTGGACCGCCGGATCCTGGTTCAGCTCCTCGACGCGCGCCAGCAGATCGGCCTGTGTCGTATCGGCCGGCAATTCCAGTTTCACCGAATGCAGGCCGAGCTCGCGGCACATTTTGTCTTTCGACCGAACGTAAGCGCGCGATGCCGGATCGTCGCCGACCAGAACAACTGCCAGTCCGGGTGTCGTGCCGCTGGATTTCAGCGACTCAATTTCGGCCCGCAACTCCGCATAAACTTTTTCGGCCGTCTGCTTGCCATCGATCAAATTCATCGCATCTCCACTAGCTGCATCATTGCTTCCTGCAAACGCCGGCGCTCCTGCTCGAAAGCCTGGGCGTCGGTCGTCGCTGCAACGCGATGCGGCGCGCCGAAGGTCACTCGCACGGTGGAGAACGGCTTGGGCAAAATGAAGCGATCCCAGCTTTTTGCCCGCCAATAGCTCGAATACTCCATGTTCACCGGAACGACCGCGGCGCCGGATTGCTGGGCGAGGAAGACCGTGCCCTGTCCCAGTTCGTAGGCTGGACCGCGCGGACCATCGGGGGTGATGACGACATCGCGGCCGCTGGCGATGACCTCCGCCAGGCGCCGAATCGCGCTCGCGCCTTTCTTGGAACTGGATCCGCGCACGACTTCAAAACCGAAGCGCTCGACCAGGTCGGCCAGGATGGCGCCGTCACGGCTGGTACTGATGAGCGCGGCACCCTGGCGCGCGGGCAGGAATTTCTTCAACACGAAAGGAAAAAGAAGCAGCCGGTTGTGCCAGAGGGCGCCAATGTAGCGTTCGTTAGGCGGGCTCCCCACCACGTTGGCCCGGTCGTCGATCTCGAAGCGCAGAGTGCGCGCCCAGATTTGCAAAAGCCGATGGCCGAAGGCGACCAGCCATCGCGCTTTCCAGCCGTCGATTTTCAAGGTTTGGGAGTTTCTGCGTCTTTCCAGCGGTAGGCGCGCGGATTGGGCAGTCCAATCTGGTCGAGGATGCGCCAGACGACGGTGTCGACTACGTCGCTGACCGATTCCGGCCGGCTGTAAAAAGAAGGGATGGCCGGGAGGACGATGGCCCCGGCTTCGAGCAGCGTGACGACGTTGCGGGCGTGAATCAGACTCCAGGGCGTCTCCCGCGGGACGAGGATCAACTTGCGGCGCTCCTTCAGAAAAACATCCGCCGCGCGCAACAAGGCGCTGTCACTCGTGCCGGAAGCGATCCGGCCTAACGTGGCCATCGAGCAAGGCACGACGACCATCGCGTCGAAGCGGGCGGAACCGCTGACGAAGGGCACGTTGAGATCGTTCTCCGCATGTTGCGACACGCCGGCGGGGACGGTGAGCTGATCGACTTCCTGGGTGGCGACTTGTTTGGCGTGGCCGCTAAGAACGAGGTGCACCTCGTTGTCGGAGGCGTCGATCTGATCGAGCAGCCTCTGCAGGTAAACCGTGCCGCTGGCGCCGGTGGCGGCGATGACAATTTTCATTCGCGCTATAGAACCATGAATCACTCATAGACTCTAGGCCGGAGTCGTCCTTCGGGTAGCGCATCCGTCTCGCGTGCTGGTTTTGGCGTCTCGCAAAACGGTCTTTCCTGGAGACCGCGCCACCCGCGCGAGCGACGCACGACCGAAATGTTCGCGACGGTGGGACACCGTCGCCAGCACGCGAGACGCGTGCGCTACCCGGAATGGCCGCAGCGCTTACAGGTAACCGCCGGTTTTTAGTTTCTTCGTCAGGTCGATCTGGCGGAGGAGGAGTTCACGATAAAGGGCGCGCGCTTCTTTGCGCGGCTCAACGCGGGTCTTTTTCTCCACCACCACGAGATCGTCGACCAGTTTTTCGAGACTGAGCGGTTTGCCTTTGACCTGGCAATAGGTCCAGGCTGCCTGGATCGCGGCCCCAAGCGCGGCCCCTTCCGTCACCTTCAAGGCCACCGTCGGATACCCGAAGACGTCGGCGGCGATTTGTCGCCAGACAGCACTCTTGCTTCCGCCTCCGGTGAGACGAATTTCCTCCGGCACGATGCCGAGATCTTTGAAACGGCGGAGGCCGTAGGCGAGACCGAGCGTGACGCCTTCGACCACCGCGCGGGCCATGAAATCGGGCTTCATATTTTCCGTCGTCAGGCCATGAAAGACGCCGACGCCTTTGGGCAGGTTGGGAGTGCGCTCGCCCTGGAGATAGGGCAAAAAAGTGATCCCGCCCGCCCCGGCCGGGATGGCCTCGACGCGCTCTTCCATCAGCGGAATTTCCCAGCCGAAGAGTTCGCGCACCTGTTCGGTCGCGACCGCCACATTCATGGTGCAGAGGAGCGGCAGCCACTGATCGGTGCCGTTGCAGAAAGCGGCCACTTCGCCCTTCGGATCGATCACCGGTTCCTCGGCGAAGGCGCAGATCGTTCCGGAGGTTCCGAGGCTGACCGTGACCACGCCGGGCCGGATGTTGCCGGTGCCGATCGCGCTCATCATGTTGTCGCCGCTGCCGGCGCTGACCAGCGCATCGGGCGCCAGGCCCCACTCGTCGCGCAGGACGCTGCGCAACAATCCCGCCGGGCGCTTCGACGAGCGCAAGGGCGGCAGCATCGATTCCAGTTTTGGATCGATGAATTTCAGGATCGGCTTGAACCATTTGCGGGTCCGCACATCCATCAAGCCGGTCCCCGAAGCATCGCCGTACTCCATCTGGCGCTCCCCGGTGAGCCAGAGATTAAGATAATCGTGCGGCAACAGGATGCTCGTGAGGCGACGGAAATTGGCCGGCTCATTTTCCTTTAACCAGAGGATCTTGGGCGCGGTGTAACCAGGGAGCATCGGATTGCCGATGCGTTCGATCAGCCCTTCGGGACCGTCGAATTCCTGGTTGAATTCCTCGCACTGTTCCTCGGTCGAGACATCACACCAGAGTTTCGCGGGGCGGAGAGGTTTGTTGGCTTCATCGAGCGCGACCAGCCCGTGCTGCTGGCCGCTGACGCCGATCGCTTTAATCTCGCCGCGCCGTTCGCCCACTTTCTCAAGGCATTCACCGACGGCCTCCTCGGCCGCTTCGACCCAGAGACGAGGCTCCTGTTCCACATGGCCAGGCGGCAAGCCCTCGATCGTACCGTAAGGGCGCTGCGCGACCGCGAGCACCTCGCCCGACTCGACATCGAGAACGAGGACTTTGGTGCTCTTGGTGCCGCTATCGATTCCGAGAGAAAGCATGATGGTGCGAGGTGCGGTGGTAGGCCGAATTTGAAATTAAGCCTTGTTGGGCGCAATAAGATAGGGATGATCAAAAAGCTTCTGCACACGCGGTATCGGGTCAGTGACCTGGAAAAGACGGTTTCCTTTTATCGAGATGTGCTCGGTCTGGAGGAAGTGCGGCGGCATACTTCCGGTCGCGGTTCGCAATTGGTTTTCCTCAAGGCTCCCGGCAGCGAGGAGGAAATCGAGCTCTGTAAATTCGACGAGAGCGGCCCGGTGCAGGTCGGTCCTGACCTGACTCATCTCGCCTTCGAGGTGGACAATATCGAGGAATTCGCCAAGCAAACGGCGGCCAAAGGTTATCCGCTTTCCGACGGGCCTCATCCGAACGGCAAAGGCGGCGCGATCGCTTTCATCGACGCCCCGGAGGGCTACGAAGTCGAGCTCATCCAGCGCGGCTCGGATCGTTAGGCTTGCACGGGCCTGGCATCTGCTTCTAATGTCTGACCTATGATTCGCCGAGCCATTCTCCCGCTTGCGCTCGCGCTCGCGCTCGCGCTCCCGGGCGTGGCGACGGCCAAGTCGAAGCGTCCCCAGGTCCGCCGCGCCACCGCGGTGGCCGACGAACCGGATTGGACGACGGCCTACCAGAACGGAGAATTCAGTACCGATCTGAACGCTCCGCAGACGCGGGCGGCGTCCGTCATCGTCGAGGACGCCCGGACTGGCGAGGTGCTTTACGAGAAAAATGCCGATGCGACCCGGGCGGCGGCGAGCACCCAAAAGCTCCTGACCGCCTTAATTGTGGCCGAGTCAGGTAATCTTGCTCGCCAGGTGAGAGTGCAGCCGGTCGATACTCGGGCCGAGCCGGTGCGATTAAACATCAAATCGGGCGAGACCTATCAGCGGATCGATCTTCTCCGCGCCCTCCTGGTGAAAAGCCCTAACGACGTCGCCCGCTGCCTGGCGCGCGACAACGCCGGCAGTATCGAGCTTTTCGCCGAGAGGATGAACGCGAAAGCCCGCTCGCTTGGCGCAATTCATTCCAATTTCGTCAATCCCAATGGGCTGCCGATTGCAGATCAATACTCGACCGCGCGGGACCTGGCGATCATCGCGCGGGCCGCTTACGCGAATCCCACCATCCGTTCGATCGTCTGCCTGCCCCAGCTGGTTTTTCGTTATGCCAACGGCCGCACCCGCGAGTTGGAGAACACGAACAAGGTCCTCAAACGGCTCCCGTATTGTAACGGCATGAAGACCGGCTATACCGAGGCCGCCGGCCATTGCCTCATCGCCAGCGGTACCATCCCGGGGCGCGACGTCATCGTCGTCGTCCTCGGCGACAGCAAGTCGCGCGTCTGGGAAGACGCTTCGGCCTTGCTTTCCTGGGGTCTGAAGAAGATGTAATCCACGCGACCCCGGGGAGGGGCGCGTGCCATGGCGGAACTTTTTCAAGAGCAACTGCAGGCGCTGCGAAACCGCTCGCTCCATCGCAAGTTGCGGGAGATCGGCGGCGCGCAAGGCGCGGAAGTCGAGATTGTCGGCCAGCAGTTGGTTAATTTTTCCTCCAACGACTATCTCGGCCTCGCGGCGGATCCAGTTTTGCGCCAGGCCGCGATGGCGGCGATCGAGGAATTCGGGGTCGGCGCCGGCGCGTCGCGTTTGATCAGCGGAACCCAATCGCCCCACGTCGCGCTCGAGGTCGCGCTGACCAGGTGGAAACGCGCGCCGGCCGCGATCTCGTTCGGGAGTGGCTATGCGACGGCGGTGGGAGTTTTGCCCGCGCTCGCTTCTAAACAAGACGTGGTCATCCTCGACAAACTTTGCCATGCGTCCTTGATCGATGGCGCCCGGCTGAGCGGCGCAACGCTCCGGGTTTTCCCGCACAACCATCTCGGGAAACTGGAGAGTCATCTCGAATGGGCCCGGCGCGAACATCCCGAGGCGCGGGTGGTGGTGGTGACCGAATCACTCTTCAGCATGGACGGCGATCGCGCGCCGCTCCGCGAGTTGGTGGAACTGAAAGAACGCTTCGATGCGCAGCTCTTGCTCGACGAAGCGCACGCCGTCGGAGTGCTCGGTCCGCACGGCCGCGGACTGGCTGCCGAACTCGGGTTGGAGGCCAGAGTCGACGTCCAAATGGGCACGCTCAGCAAAGCGTTAGGCGTGAGTGGGGGCTACGTCTGCGGCTCGCGCAACCTGATCGACTGGCTGATCAATCGCGCGCGCTCTTTTGTTTTCTCCACCGCCCCGCCTCCGGCCCTGGCCGCCGCCGCGACGGCGGCGATCCGATTTCTGCTCTCGGACGAGGGGGAGACTCGCCGCAAGGTGCTTTGGAAACGGATCGTCCAATTCCGAAAACTGCTGCCCGACAACGGCGTGACCTTTGGCCGACCGGGAGGGGCGATCATTCCGTGGATGGTCGGAGACGAGCAGGAAGCGCTCGACCTGGCCAAGGCCCTTCGTCTGGAGGGATTTTTTGTCCCCGCCATCCGTTACCCAACAGTTGCGAAAGGGGCGGCGCGTCTTCGGATCACGATTAGCGCGGCTCATTCCGCTCTTCAGATTGCTTCGTTAGGCGAAGCGATCGGGCGCCTTTCGGGGGCGCGTCGAGTTGGCTAAGGGCTGGCGGCGGCGCTGGTCCGCAGGAGCGGCGTCGGGACGTAGGCCGGGTTGGCGTAGAGGTCCGCGGGGCCTTCTGCAGGAATGTCCGCTTCCGGACCTTCCGCAGGTGGCGGCGGCTCTTCACCCACCGCGTTATTGGCGTAGCGGGTGCTCTTGTAGTCGGTGCTGGTCGACGTGGTCGTGGTTGTCGTGCAAGCCGGTAAAACCGCAACGGCGAGGAACAAACTGAGGGCAATTTTGGTCTTCATTATTTACCTCCGATTCGAGCGGAACACTTTAGTTCTGCCCGACGTCGTTATAATTACTATATTTCCAATTACGACTGCAAGAATTCTTTTTTGAAACGCTTTTCGAACCGAAAGTGCGTTGCTTAATTTTGAGGGGATGCACTGAGGAAAACGGCTCAGTCGAATCGCTCCAGAATGGCTCGGAGCTTTTCCCGCGTCTCTGTTGGCCAGTGCTTGCGATCGGTCACCAGCGCGGAGTCGAGCGCGCCGTGTTCCGGCCAATCAGCCTCAGTCGGGATGCGCGGGATGACGGCGGCGAGAACCTTCTTAGCCGACTCCGCATTGGCCAGCAAATGCCCAATCACGGTTTGCGCCGAAACCGGTTCTTCCTCCGTCTTCCAGCAATCGTAGTCCGTGATCATCGCCATGGTGGCGAGAGCGATCTCGGCTTCGCGGGCCAGTTTCGCTTCGGGCAGGTTGGTCATCCCGATGACGTCGAACCCGTGGCGGCGATTCAGTTCCGATTCCGCGCGGGTGGAAAAGGCCGGGCCATCCATATTGACGTAGGTGCCGCCATCATGGACGCGCACACCCTCTGCGGCGCAGGACTCAGCCAGGAGGTGGCGCAGCGGAGTGGAGATGGGCTCGGCAAAAGTGATATGGGCGGCGATCCCGCCCCCGAAGAAGGTGTGGTCGGCCCGCTGGCTGGTGCGGTCGTAAAATTGATCGGGGAGGACGATATCGCGCGGCGCATATTTCTCCTGCAAGCTGCCGACCGCGGTCACGCAGACGATCCAGCGCACGCCTAACGAACGGAGCGCGTAGATATTGGCCCGATGATTGAGTTCGTGGGGCAGAATGCGATGGCCGCGTCCGTGCCGGGGCAGAAAATAGACCCGTCGTTCGTCGACTTCCCCGCCCACGATCACATCGGAGGGTGGGCCAAAGGGCGTCTCGATGCTGAGCTCCTGCGGATTGCTAAAACCGTCGATCTGATAAAGCCCGCTCCCGCCGATAATCCCAATAGCTGCATTTTCTGATTTCATTTGCGCGGCGATTTATTCAAAAGGGGGCGTGCTTGGGAAGGGGATAATCGGATGGCGTGGTTTTCCGGGATCGATGGCGTTGCTGGCCGTCCTCGCCTTGGGGTCGTGTGCGGCACCGTCGTTCCAGACCAGCGACTCCGCCACAGGGCGCTCGTCCTACGCCCAAGCGCCCCTGGGTCCACCCGGCCTCGGAACCAGATGGGGCGAAACTCGAAAGTCGATGGTCGTGGGCGCGAGCTTTCTGCGGGCCAAGCCGGCCGAGCCGCTGGTGAGCGCGTCCATCTATTACAACGATCGCGCGGGGATCGAAGCGATGGCCTCGGCCTCGCAACTGCGACGGGACTGGCCAACTATCTTCGGCCCAGCCGCTAGTTCGGTTTCGGTAGGGGTGCGCGATCAGAGCGGGCGATTGCTGCCCGGCCTGAGCGTCGGTGATCGGTGGTTTGTCGTTGGGGAGGAAGGTCGCCGCTACGCTTTGGTCGTCCGCAATCAAAGCAATTTCCGGCTTGAGGCCGTGCTTTCGGTTGATGGCCTCGATGTGCTCGATGGCCGGCCTGCATCCGTCCGCAAGCGCGGCTACGTCATTGATCCCCATCGCACCTTGGTGGTGGACGGTTTTCGCCAGAGCACCGAAGCCGTCGCGGCCTTCCGCTTTAGTCCGGTGCGAGAATCCTACGCTCAGGAAAAGTATGGCAACACCCGCAACGTCGGTGTGATCGGCGTCGCGATCTTCAACGAGCGCGGCACCTTTCCCTGGACCGATCGGGAGGTGAAGAAACGCCTCGAGGCCAATCCCTTCCCGAATCGGTTTGCCACGCCACCCTAACGATCCTCCCCTCCGCCTGCCATGGCGGGAGCGGCGCATTTGTGTATCGTTGGCGCTCTTCGATGCCGAAATTTTTCAACAACACCTACGGTTGCCAGATGAACGAGCGCGACTCCGAGCAGGTCGCCCGCTCGCTCCTCGATCGCGGCTATGTGGCGGCGGCGAATGAAGCCGAGGCGGATGTTGTCCTCCTCAACACCTGCAGCGTGCGCGACATGGCCGACCAAAAAGCGCTCGGGAAAATGGGGATGCTCGGCCGGATGGCGAAGGAACGCCCGGACGCGGTTTTCGGATTTCTCGGCTGCATGGCGCAGGCGCGTGGCGCGGAGTTGCTCAAGCTCGTCCCGCACGTCGATCTGGTCGTTGGGACGCAAAAGTTTCATCGTGTCGCGGATTACGTGGAGGAACTGGTGGCGAAAAAGCGGGCGCGCCGGATGGACGATCCACGCTGTTCCATTGTCGATACCGAGGAAGAAGCGGGATCGCAGGAGACGATTCGCGAGCATGCCTTGCGCGCGCGGCAGGCGACCGCCTTTGTTTCCATCATGCAGGGTTGCAACATGCACTGCACCTTTTGCATCGTCCCGCGCACGCGAGGCGCGGAGCGGAGCCGGACGATCCCGGAGATCGTGAGGGAAGTGCGTGAGTTGGTCGCGCGGGGAGTGAAGGAAGTGACGCTGCTCGGGCAGATCGTGAATCTTTACGGGCGGCACGAGTTTCCCGCTGTAGCCGGGGTCGCTGACCCCGGTCTTCCGAAGAGTCCATTCGTGCAATTGCTCGAAGCGGTCCACGAAGTCGACGGCTTGGAGCGCATCCGTTTCACCTCGCCGCACCCGATCGGGTTTCGCGCCGATCTGATCAGCGCTCTGCGCGACCTGCCGAAACTTTGCGAACACGTCCATCTCCCGGTGCAATCCGGATCCGATCGCATTCTCAAGGCGATGCATCGCACTTACACCGCTGAAAAGTATTTGAAGCTGGTCGATCAAATTCGCGCAATGCGGAGCGATATCGCGCTCACCACTGATGTCATCGTCGGATTCCCGGGCGAAGCCGAAGAGGATTACCGAAAGACGCGCGACCTGGTGGAACGCGTCCAGTTCGATAACGCGTTCGTGTTTCGCTATTCAAAACGGAGCGAAACGCCCGCCGCCTCCATGGGCGAGCAAGTGGACGAGCAAGTCAAAGAAGCGCGCAATCAGGATCTGCTCACGGTGGTCGACGCCGCGGCGAAGCGGAACGGCGAGCGGTTGGTCGGTCAGAAGGTGCAGATCCTTTGCGAAGGACCGAGCAAGACGAATTCCGCCCGCCTCACGGGGCGGACGCGGAGCAACAAAATCGTCGTCTTCGAGGGCAGCGAAGGCGATGTCGGTAAATTGGTCGATCTGAAAGTCACTCATTCGACCGGGTTCAGTCTCTCCGGCGTTAAAACCGAGGAGGCCGGCAGTTGTCATTCTGCGCCGATGGCAGAACGTCCCGTCCCCGCCCTTTCATGATTTATCATCTCTCTTTGCATACCGCCGGTTTGATCGCCGGGAGCCTGCTGGTCGTTCTGAGCCTGCTCGCGATCATACTACCCGCGCGCGATTTCATGCCGCGTTTTCCTCGTTCAAAAATGGCGGGCGCGGTGCTGCTCACGGTCGATCTGGTCTGGAGCTTTTGGTTGCTCGCGACGATGGAGATGGGCGAATTCTCCAGTTTTCGCCGCCCCCTTCTCATCGTGCTCCCGGTCGGTTTTTTCCTCGTCCTGCGCTTCGTGGATGAGTTTCTGGCCGTTCGCGCGCTCGGAATTCTTTGTCTGCTCGCGGCCGAGCCGTTGTTGGATGCGGCTTTCCTCCGGCCGGAGATTAGCCGCCTTTTGCTCACCACCCTGGCCTACGTGATGATTGTAAAGGGGCTCATTTGGGTGACCATGCCATACCTGCTTCGCGACCAGATTGGGTGGAGCTTCCGCGCTGCAAATCGCTGGCGCGTCCTTTCCGCGCTCACGTTTGTCTTTGGCGCTGCGATTCTGATCTGTGCGTTCGTCGCCTATTAAGGCGTCTCGCCAATGGAGTCCGTGTTCTCTTGCGATGAGGGCACGTTAGTTGCGATAGAGAGGTTTGAAAGCCCGGCCTCGGCCGCTGCGCGGCCTGCGTTACGGCTCGCCGCGCTGCGCCGGCTCGGGAGGACAAGTGGAGACTCCCCCCGCGAATTAAACGCGTGAGTCGAATCCTGATCATCCGCGGCGGAGCGATTGGCGACTTCATCCTCACCTTGCCGGCGATCAAGTTGCTGCGTGAAGCCTTTCCTCACGCGCATCTCGAGATTCTTGGCTACCAGCACATCGTCGCGCTCGCGCAGATGAGCGGCTACGCCGACGCGACGCGCTCGATCGAGTACTCCGCCCTCTCCAGCTTCTTCAGCCGGGACGGCGAACTAGCGCCCGGGCTGGTCGAATACTTCAGCAGTTTCCAACAGATCGTGAGCTACCTCTTCGACCCCGACGAAATCTTCGCCCGCAATCTTCGCCGCGCCGGGGTGGGCAACCTGATCGTTGGCTCACCCAAAATCACCGGCGAGGAACACGCGGCGCGGCAGCTGGCCCGGCCACTGGAGCGCCTGGCCCTCTATCTGGAGGAACCGGGGGCAAAGATCATGCCTAACGATCCGCAAAAGATCGCGCCGGACCTGTTCGCAGTTCATTCCGGCAGCGGCAGCGAAACGAAAAACTGGCCGATTGATCGTTTCATCGAGCTCGGTCTTTCACTGCTCGCAGCGAGTGGAGAACCGCGCTTGCTCCTCGTCGGGGGTGAGGCGGACGAAGCACGACTCGACCAAATGGCGGCCGCTTTGCCTAACGAAAAGCTGAAGTGGGCGGAGAATCTGCCGCTCTCCGAACTGGCTGCTCTATTGCAAAATTGTGCCGTCTTCCTTGGTCACGACAGCGGCATTTCGCACTTGGCCGCGGCGGTCGGCACGCCGTGCCTCCTTCTGTTCGGGCCGACCGATCCGGCGATCTGGGCGCCGGCCAATCCCTGGGTCCGCGTCTTGCGGGCGCCCAGCCAGAGGATGGACGGCATCGACGTTCGCAAGGTGTGGGCGGCGCTGCGTTCGTTGTAGCCGGGGCCGCTGTCCCTGGCTCATTTCCGGGTTGCGACCGAGGACAGCGTCCCCGGCTACAGGTGCGCCTCGAAACGTTAGGCCGCGAATTTACGAACTGATGCGCATCGGCATCAGGACGTAGAGAAACGGGCTCTGGATCTTGATCACGCCCGGGCTCATCTCGTCGATCAGATCGAGGAAAATCTCGTCCTCGGTCAGGTTGCGCAGCGGCGCCATGAGGAATTCGGGATTGAACGCGATTGAAAACTCGCGGCCCTTGTAAGCGACCGGGAGCGATTCCTTCGCTTCGCCGACTTCCGGCGTATTCGCCGTGATGTCGATGTTGTTCTTGGTGAAATTGAGTTTGATCGAATTCGACTTATCGCTCGCCAGGAGGGAGACGCGCTTGAGTGAGTTGAGGAAAGTTTCTCGTTCCAGGGTCACGCGCTCTTTCGTTTCCGCCGGAATGACCTGCTTGTAGTTGGGATAATTGCCTTCGATCAGTTTCGAAACGAGGAGCGTGTTGTTGAGATCGAAGGCGATCTGGCCGCTCGTTAGGCTAACGCGGACATCGCCCTCGTCGGTCAGCAACCGCTGCAATTCCGTGACCGCCTTGGTCGGAACAATGATGTCCGCTTCATGGCTGCGGGGAAACTCAAGATCGATGTCGAGCATGGCGAGGCGGCGGCCGTCGGTCGCGACCAGGGTCAGCTTGTTGTCCTTAAAGCTGAAAAGCACGCCGTTCAGGACGTAGCGCGTTTCATCGGTAGAGATGGCGTAGGAAGTTTTGCGCAAACCGTCGCGCAAATCTTTCTGCCGGATGGTGACGACCTTGGAATCGTCGAACTTCGGCAACGGCGGAAATTCCTCTTCCGGCAAACCGAGAATCTTGAAAAAACTTTGTCCGCTCCGGATGGAGGCGGCGTTCTTGCCGTCGATATCGAACTGGATTTCGCTGGAAGGAAGCTCGCGAATGATGCTGAAGAGGCGGCGGGCCGGCAAGGTGGTCGCACCCTCTTTGTCAATTTGCGCTTCGAAGCTGCCGCGCACGCCGACATCGAGATCGGTCGTCGTTAGGCGAACTTCACTCCCGTTGGTCTGCAGGAGGACGTTGGAAAGAATCGGCAACGTCGTTCGCGTGCTGACGACGTTCTGGACCTGTTGCAGACATTCGAGCAGCTTTTCTTTCGTAACGCTAAATTTCATGAAGGCGGATAGGAGTCGTTAAGATGTAAGGCTTCCGTTTTTATCCGGCAACCGCAATCTCGCAACGGATTCCTCAACGGTTCAGTGCGCTGTCGATGAAGGAGATGGTCTGCCGAATCTTGTCCTGCTCCTTCATCCGCTTCTTCACCAGCTTGCAGGCATGCAGGACGGTGCCGTGATCGCGTCCGCCGAAAGCTTCGCCGATTTCGTTGAGCGAGGCTTTGGTCAGCTCGCGGGCGAGATACATCGCGATCTGGCGGGGGAACGCGATGTTGGCCGGACGGCGTTTGCTGGTCATATCCGCGAGGCGGACGTCGTAATGCTCGGCCACCCGACGCTGGATCTGGTCGATCGTGACCGCGCGGCGTGCTTCTTCCTGCAGGATGTCCTTGAGCAGGTGCTCGACGACCTCATGGGTCAACTCCTTGCCGCTGAGGGAAGCAAACGAGGCCACCCGCATGAGCGCCCCTTCCAGCCGGCGCACATTGGTTTTGATCCGCGTGGCGAGGAAATCGAAGATCTCGTCGCGCAGTTTGATCTTCAGGGTGTGCGCCTTCTTGCGCAGAATCGCCATGCGCGTTTCGACATCGGGCGGTTGGAGTTCGGCGGTGAGTCCCCACTCGAAGCGGGAAACGAGCCGGTGCTCTAGATTCGCGATCTCGGAAGCGGGTCGATCGCTCGAGAGGACGATCTGTTTATGCCCATCGAAGAGGGTGTTGAAGGTGTGGAAGAACTCTTCTTGCGAGCGCTCTTTGCCGCCGAGGAAATGGATGTCGTCGATCAGAAGCAGGTCAGCCTGGCGATACCGTTTACGGAATTTGACCAGGTTGTTGTGCTGGATCGCGTCAATGAATTCATTGATGAACAGCTCGCTCGAGAGATACATCACGCGGGTATTTTTGCCGCGCGCGCCGAGGTACTGTCCGATGGCCTGCATCAAGTGGGTTTTGCCCAACCCGACGCCGCCGTAGATGAAAAGCGGATTGTAAGTTTTGGCGGGTGATTGCGCCACGGCGAGACTCGCAGCATGCGCGATCTCATTGTTAGGCCCGACCACGAATGACTCGAAAGTGTTCCTCGGATTGAGCCCCGGCGTTTTGTTCGCGCGTCCCGCGGCGGCCTGCGCGCGCGGCGAAATGCGCGGTTCGGGCTCGGCTGCATCGGTCCCGGCGGAGGTGTCGACCGCGCAGACAAATTTGACTGCGCGTGGCCCGCCGAGCACTTCCGTGATCGAGGCCTGCAAGGCGGGCATGTGATTACTTTCGATCCAGAATTGGTAGATGTTGTTGGGGACCAGGAGCGCGATCTCATCCGAGGTCGCGCTGAGTAATTTAACGGCGGAAAACCAACGCTTAAAAGTATCGGCGCTGACCTGTGGTTTAAGAGCAGCAGACAGCTTGGTCCACAATTGGGAACACTTCTCGTCCATGGCGACTTGTTAACAGCGTTAAATAACGCCGGAATTGAGCTGAGCCGGAAGATTCTTCGAAGCAATGAGCGGCCGTGTGACGTCAAAAATCGCCGCGGAAAATTCGTTAGCCCGAGGGAAAATCCGCTGTAAAAATCTATTACACGAGGGGAAAAGGGCCGGTTGAGGAACCCGGATGGCCGGTCGCAGCGCACGGTGGAGGGCGGGGGTGCCGGCCTCCAGGTAAGTAAAACTTTTCTTCATATGCTTGGCTTGGTTTTTCAGGCGTTAACCTTATTCACATCTTGTTCACACCCGGTATCTGTCCCTCCCGGCCTGCGGCTTCAGATTAGAAATCGAGCGAACTCCTCACAAGAAAAAATGAGAATTTTATTTTGCACGGTGGGACAAAAAAATCTTGACGCAAAATAATCCCTGACAGGGTTCGCTTTTTGCCTCGGGTAGCGCATTTTTCGGAGCCAGAAAACAATCGTTAGGCACAGGCTTTTGGGAAATTGGACGACCACAAGTGAAAGCGGAGATGATGAAGACGAGGCGCAAAAATGTTCGCGCCGCGGCCTATTTGCCCGAAATTCGGAACGCAGCGCAAAATGAAAGACCCCGTCAATCCTTACCTCGACCAGCTTAGGCTACTCCTTTTCCTGGCCCTCGCCGGGATCTTTCTCGCCAGTTGCACCACGGTCCCGGCGCCTTCACCGGCGGTCACGCATGTGGTCTTGATGTGGCTGAAGCATCCGGAGCGGGCGGGGGATCGGGCACAGTTGATCCGGGCCTCCCATAACCTGCGAATGATTCCGGGCGTGCAGCGAGTGGAAGCGGGCGGACCTCTTCCGCCTCTGGGCCCGGGAGTGGATCGCAGCTTCGATCTCGGGGTGGTGATTACCTTCCGCGACCGCGCGGCGCTCCAGCGTTACAAGAAAGATCCGCGCCATCTCGAAGCCATGCGTCGCTACTTGCGACCGCTGGTTCGGCGCTACGAGG
The DNA here is from genome assembly GCA_030856765.1 of Verrucomicrobiota bacterium. GTDB lineage: Bacteria > Verrucomicrobiota > Verrucomicrobiia > Chthoniobacterales > UBA10450 > Palsa-1392. The sequence goes on from JALYOR010000218.1 coordinate 19,811, forward strand.
TCTACAACCTGGACGGTCGTTAGGCACAATGCGATCTCTGCCGGCGGCTCTGGTCGCGCTCTTTCTTCCGGTTCTGGCCGTGGTCGCGGATGAGATTCCGCCTCCCTTTGGCTTTCGCTGGAACGATACCGGTAGCCGGGTTGAGAAGGTGCTCAAGGGTGCGAAAGCCAAAATCGTCAGCCGGGAAAAACTCAGCGGGCAGGATGTCTGGACTGTCGAGGGGTTAATTCATCCCGGACTGAAACGGACCTTGTTCTCTTTCAAGGGCGGGGCTCTTACCCAAATCGAATTACAGTATGAATATCCGGATTGGACGCTGGAGCATTACAACAACCGGATGGGAGAAATTCGTCGCTACTTCGACGCCAAGTATGGAGTCGGTCGGCTGATTTCGCGCTCGCGCGACAACGACACCGACGTCATCCAGACGTTGGTCGGTTACCAATGGGTGGTGGGAAAATCCGCCCTCGAGCTTTTCTATTTCTCCGCGCAGAAGGAGCCTAACGTCTACCGGAATATCACGGTGACCTATAAGGCGATCTGATCCGCCGCAGGTTTCCGGGTAGCGCACGCGTCTCGCGTGCTGGTCACGGCGTTCCGCCGTGACGAACTTTTACGGACAGCAGGCA
>JALYOR010000255.1 GCA_030856765.1 Verrucomicrobiota bacterium
GCTCACCATCGCAATTCGTTTATTTCGCCTTCGTATGGCCAGGCGTCAGCATCGGCTACCAAGCAATGACGCACTGGGTTGCTGCGCACGTACGCCCACTTCTCGTCGTAACTCTCTCCTCTGCGCAGTTGGCGATCCCAGTGATCGCGCTGCCAGAGCGGATCTCCGCTTGCGTCGCGAAGATTTCGGCTCACGATCGATTTCCAGTAGCGCATCCAAACTTCCAAGGAGGGTGCGTCGCGTTCGCTCGGTGCGCAGAAGAAATGGACGTGATCAGGAAGAATCACATACCGGCCGACCAGCCACTTCGTGGCTAACGACCAGGCGCCGACGATCGCTTGGTGGGCAAGAGGCGATGCCAGTATCTTTCGCCGTTTCGCCGTGCAGGCCGTAACGAAAATGATGATTGCGAGATTGTGCCTCTCGATTGCCGGGAGGTGAATAGGATGGCGCCGGTACAGTTTTGAAACTGGACGAGCGGAAGCTCGTCCCTCCGGAGGGGCAAGCTTTCGCTTGCCCAGTGTCTCATCTTCACCCTTCACGAGGAAAACGGCGTGGCCTCGATTCGCTTCGTGATCTCGACCGCCAGCTCGAGCGCCGCCGTCGCCTCGAAACCGGAGACCTTGGGCTGCAGTCCTCCGCGCGCGCATTCAATGAAGGACAGGAGTTGTCGCTTAAGCGGTTCTTCTTTCTCGATCTCGACCTCGGAGCGCTCGATTCCGCCGCCGGCCTTGCGATAGATCTCTCCGCTCTGCGCCTGGTAATCGAGCGAGAGATAAGCGTCCTCCTGGAAGACGCGAATCTTGCGCATCCGCTCGGGGCTTATCCGACTCGAGGTGATGTTGGCGACGCAGCCGTTCTCGAAACGGATGCGCGCATTGGCGATGTCTTCGCGCCGGCTCAGGACCGGCACGCCGACCGCATCGATCGTCTGCACCGGCGAACGCACCAGATGGAGGATGATTTCCAGATCGTGAATCATAAGATCGAGCACGACACCGATGTCAGTGCTGCGATTCGGGAAAGGCGAAAGCCGATGCGCTTCGATGAAGCGCGGATGGGTCAGGTGCGCCTCAAGCGCGCTCAGAACAGGATTGAAGCGCTCGACGTGCCCGACCTGTAAAACTAACTTGCGGGTCGCGGCCAACTCCGCGAGCTGGCTGGCCTGCGCGGTGTCTTCGGCGATCGGCTTTTCGATCAGGAGATGTTTGCCTTTCTCAAGAAGTGGCTGCGCGATTGCAAAATGCGAATTGGTCGGTGTGGCAACGGACGCGGCATCGATCAACCCGGCAAATTCCTCGAGCGAATCGGTCGCCCGGACGTTGTACTGTTGCGCGATCTGCGCGGCGTTGGCCGCGTCGGTGTCGTAAATCGCGGTAAACTCCGCCGCGTCCGTTTCAGCATAAAGCCGCGCATGATTCTTCCCGATGTGCCCGACGCCGACGACTCCGACTCGCAGATTTTTCATGGACGGGTAAGAGTAGCCACGAACATGTCGGCCAGTGAACCGCAGCCATGAAACAAACGCAAACTGATTGGGAAGAAGCCTACCAACGCCGCGAGACGCCGTGGGAAAAAGGAAAGCCGCATCCTGCGCTGGTTGATTTCGTGACCGAGAACGGGCCGCTGGCGGGGGAAATTTTTGTTCCCGGCTGCGGGTCGGGGCACGACGTGCGCGCGCTCGTCACGCCGGAGAATCATGTGGTGGGAATCGATCTGGCTCCCTTCGCGATAAAAAAGGCTACGGACCGGCCGAGAATGGCGCAGGAGGAATATAAGCTCGGCGATCTCTTCGCTTTGCCAGCGACGCTGGACGAAAGTTTCGACTGGGTTTTCGAGCACACCTGCTTCTGCGCGATCGAGCGCATTCGGCGCACAGAATATGTTGAGACAGTCGTTAGGCTGCTCAAACCGGGCGGTGGATTGCTCGCGATCTTCTTCCTCAATCCAGACCATGACGAAGACGGGCCGCCTTACGGCGTGAGCACCGCGGAACTGGAGGAATTTTTCGGCCGACACTTTGTCGTCGAACGCGAATGGGTGCCGGCGCGCACGCATCCTGGTCGCGAGCAGCGCGAGCTGATGCGCGTGTTGCGCAAGCGATAGCGGCGCCGTCACGCCCGTCGCTACATCGCCGCGTTTTGAAGAAACCAGTCGTAGGTTTGCGTGATCCCCTCGCGCAGCGAGATGGTCGGCTCCCATCCTAACGAACGGAGTTTTGAGATATCGAGTAGGTTGCGCGGAGTACCGTCCGGCTGGCTCGCGTCCCAGGCCAGCTCGCCCTCGAATCCGACGACCTCGCAAATCAATTCGGCCAGTTCACGGATGGTCAGGTCCTTGCCGGTGCCGATGTTGACAATCTCGGGGCGGTCATAATTCTCCAGCAGAAAAACGCAGGCAGAAGCGAGATCGCCGACGTGGAGAAACTCGCGCCGCGGCTGGCCGGAGCCCCAAACCACGATCTGATGGGCGCCGGATTTTTTGGCCTCGTGCGCCTTGCGCAGGAGGGCGGCGAGCACATGCGACTTGACGAGATCGAAGTTGTCGTTAGGCCCGTAGAGATTAGTCGGCATGCCCGAGATGAAATTGCTCCCGTATTCTTGAGCATAGGATTGGCAAAGCTTGATCCCGGCGATCTTGGCGATGGCGTAGGCCTCATTGGTCGGCTCGAGCGGTCCGCCTAACAATGCGCTCTCAGGAATCGGCTGCGGGGCGAGTTTGGGATAAATGCAGGAGCTGCCGAGGAAGAGCAGCTTCCGGACGCCGCTCGCGTGCGCGGCCCGGATGACGTTGTTCTGGATCTGGAGATTCTCGAGCAGGAATTCGACCGGCTCCTCGTTGTTCGCCTTAATTCCCCCCACCCGCGCCGCCGCCAGGACCACGAAAGCCGGCTTCTCCCGCGCAAAGAATTCCTCGACCGCCGACTGATCGGCCAGGTCAAGCTCGCTCCGGGTGCGGGTGAGCAGCCGGGTAAAACCGTCCGCCGTTAGTCTGCGCAGGATCGCGCTGCCCACGAGGCCGCGGTGACCCGCGATGAAGATTGAGTCGTCCTTTTCCATCAGCGTCCCCGCAGCATGCGTTTAGCGTTTCCTTTTTCAAGCAGTTGGGCAATGCTCCGGGCCGTGGCAAGAAAAGAAGAACGACTGCAGGTCCAGAAAACCTACAAGCTTTTCATCGGCGGGAAGTTTGTTCGGAGCGAGAGCGGCCGGGTCGCAGCGGCCGAAAGCGGTGGCCGGGTCGTCGCTAATTTTTCCCGTGCCTCGCGCAAGGATTTTCGCGACGCGGTCGGGGCGGCGCGGAGCGCGCTCGCCGGTTGGTCGAAGCAAAGCGCTTATTTGCGCGGACAGATTCTTTATCGCGCGGCCGAGATGCTGGAGATGCGGCGGCCGGAGCTGGAGGCCGAACTCGCGCGGGCGGCCGGCAAGAAGAACGGGAAGGCGACGGAAGAAGCCAGCCTAACGATCGAGCGTCTGGTGCATTACGCGGGCTGGACGGATAAATTTAGCCAGGTTTTCAGTGCGGTGAATCCGGTCGCGAGCTCGCATTTCAATTTCACCATGCCGGAGCCGACCGGGGTGGTGGTGGTGCTTTGCCCTCCCGAGCCCCCCCTGCTTGCCCTCGTCTCGCTGGTGGCGCCGGTCATCCTGAGCGGCAACACCGCCGTGGTCGTGACCTCGGCCACGCAGCCGCTGCCGGCGCTCACTTTTTCGGAAATCATCGCGACCAGCGATCTGCCCGGTGGAGTGATTAATTTTCTCTCCGGGGATCCGGCTGAACTCGCGCCACATATCGCGAGTCACATGGATGTGAACGCGATCGTGGACGCTTCCGGTGAGGCCAAGGTCAGCGCCGCGTTGCAGCAAGGCGGCGGACACAACGTGAAGCGTTACGTGGCCCGCGACCTGAAGCCGGCAGATTGGCGCGGCGCGGCGGCAGAAAATCCGTATTGGATTCTCGACACGGTCGAGATGAAGACGGCCTGGCACCCGATCGGCCTTTGATTGCCGTTCGCCGTGCGCGCGCTGCTTCTTGTCCTCGACAGCGTCGGGATTGGTCACGCGCCTGACGGCCGGGAATATGGAGACGAGGGCGCCAATACGCTCGAGCACATTCTCGCTCGGAAGCCGGAGCTGGCCTTGCCGAATCTCGATTCGTTAGGCCTGAAAGCCGTTTTAAATTCCAGCGCAGCCCCTCACGACGGGCGGGTAAGCTTTGGCCGAATGCGGGAACGCTCTGCAGGCAAAGACACGACGACCGGGCATTGGGAAATCGCCGGGGTCGTGCTGACCGAGCCGTTACCACCTTCGAGCGGTTTCCGAACGAGCTCGTGAAGGCGATCGAGGAGGAATCCAGGGTAGAGTTTATCGGCAACTACGCCGCCAGCGGCACGATTATCCTCGAAGAACTGGGCGAGAACATCTGCGCACCGGAAGGCCGATTCTCTACACCTCTGCCGATTCGGTTCTGCAGATCGCCGCGCACGAGGAGATCATTCCGGTCGAGCGGCTCTACGACATTTGTCGCGCTGCCCGGCGCCTGGCCGATGTGTATCGAATCGGGCGGATCATTGCGCGTCCCTTTCTCGGATCACCCGGTCAGTTTCGGCGGACGAGTCGGCGCCATGATTTTTCGATCGCGCCGCCGCGAACGATTTTGACGGCTTTGCGGGAAGCCGGCGTGAGCGTGATGGCGATCGGCAAGATCGCCGACATTTTTACGGGGCAAGGGATTAGCGTTTCTTTCCCAACCAAAAACAATCAGGACGGTATGGAAAGAATTGGTAAACAATGGGAGACGGCGGAGAATTCATTGCTCTTCGCCAACCTGGTGGATTTCGACATGCTTTACGGTCACCGTCGCGATCTGGATGGCTACGCCGGCGCCTTGGTCGAGTTCGACCGTTGGCTGGGCGAGTTTCTCCCGCGGGTCCAGCTTAACGATCTCATGATCATCACCGCCGATCATGGCAATGATCCGACTTTTCCGGGAACGGACCACACCTGGGAAGAGGTGCCGCTGTTCGTGCTTCACCGTAGCACGCAGCGCGACTTGGGCACGCGCGAAACCTTTGCCGATGTGGCGGCGACCTTGGCGGAGTTCTTCTCTCTTCCCACCGCCTGGCCGTTGGGCGCATCATTTTTCGCGTGACGATGACCAGCAACTCTCCAGAGTCTCCGGGGCGAGGGGTGAACATTTTGCCATGCACATCCCAAGCCTGATCGAACGCAAACGCGACGGACACGCGCTCACGCCGGACGAAATCTCCTTGCTGATCGAGGGCTTCACCCGCGGCGAAATCCCCGAGTACCAGATGAGCGCCTTCGCCATGGCGGTCTTCTTCCGCGGGATGACGCCTAACGAAACCCAGCACCTGACCGCGGCGATGATGAAAACCGGGCGGGTGTTGAGTTACCCGGACGACTCACCGCCCAAAGTGGACAAGCATTCCACCGGCGGCATCGGCGACAAGGTCTCGCTCGTCCTCGCCCCGCTCCTCGCCTGCGATGAAGTCTGGGTGCCGATGATTTCGGGGCGCGGCCTCGGGATCACTGGTGGCACCCTGGACAAGCTCGAGAGCATTCCCGGTTTTAATGTGCATCTCGACGAGCCGCGGGCACTGCGGCAGTTGGAAAAGATCGGCGTCTGCATGATCGGCCAAACCGCCGACATCTGCCCGGCGGACAAGAAGCTTTACGCCTTGCGCGATGTCACCGGGACGGTGCCTTCGCAGCCCCTGATCGTAGCCAGCATTATGAGCAAGAAGCTGGCGGAGAATCTCGATCGGCTCGTGCTCGATGTTAAATTTGGGACCGGGGCCTTTATGAAAACGCGCGAGGAAGCCGCCCAGCTGGCCGAGGCGATGACGACGGTGGGTGAAGAGATGGGAGTGAAGATTTCGCATCTGCTCAGCCCGATGAATACGCCGCTCGGCCGCACGGTTGGCAACGCCCTTGAAGTGGCCGAAGCCGTCGCGACTTTGCAAGGCGGCGGACCGGACGATCTCGTCGAATTGACTCTCGACCTGGCAGCGCAAGTGGCAACGGCTCCTCGGGCCCAACTCAGCCAATGGTTGCAAGACGGGAGGGCCTGGAAAAAGTTTGTGGCCCTGGTCGAAGCGCAGGACGGCGACGCTTCCGTGCTCGAAGACATGATGGCCCAACATCGTGCGCCGATCATTCATCCCTTGCCCGCTCCGCAAGGCGGGGTGATTGAGGCGATGGACGCAGAAGCGATCGGTCGGGCCGCCCTTTTCCTCGGCGCAGGCCGGGCCAGGGCCTCGGACTCGATCGACTTCGCGGTTGGAATTTCGGAGATCAAGAAACCGGGCGACCGGGTCGGGCCTAACGAGCCGACGATGTTTGTCCATGCCCGCTCCGCGGCCGATCTCGCGGCGGCACTGCCTTTGCTCAATCGGGCGGCGATTGTTGGCTAGATCGGCATCCCGTCGGGCCCTCAGCCACCCCGGCGCGATGATTTTGGCCTTGCCTTTCGAGAGCGATTTGTGCGAGCATTTTTCGATCAACCGCCCCACTGGGCCAAGCCCCCGCGACAACTCCAATGCGCCGAAAAACATCCGGCCGTCTGCGTGCCTCTGCCGTCGAAGCGGCTCCCTCACCCACGCGGAAGGCGACCAAATTCAAATGCCGCAACTGCGGCCAGAAAGTGCTCGTGGAAGCAGCCCTCTGGCGGCCGGCGATCACCTGCCCGACCTGCCGTGAGATCGTCCTCGCCCCACGCCGCGGCCGGCTCTGGCTGGAGCTGGTCGGAGGCACTCTCCTTTTCCTGGGCGGCCTGGCCCTGGGAAGCCAACCCTACCGGCAGGCCGTGAGTACCGCCGCAGCACCCGCCACCATTTTCAAGGGAAACGCCCACGCGCCAGCCAAGGCGGCCTTGGAGACCAGAATACCGACCTGGTTTTCCGCCGAAGACGATGCTCCCTGACCGGTATCGTTCAGCACGATTTTAGTTCGGTTCCTCGAGAAAGTCGGCCAGGCTCACCTAACTGGCCGGTTACGCGGGCTATCCATTAGCGCAAAAGCTGGAGCAAGGCGTTCCCTCTCACAAGACACACCCCTAACGAATCTAACGAAGTTGGTTTTGTGCAGATACAGGTTAGAGTTGGTTAGCTGCTGGCGGGAGAAGAGGGACTATGGGTTATACGACGGAGCTGACGAAGGACTGTATGGGCGTGGTGCACGTGGGCACGGGCGTGGTCACCGGTGAGGAAATTCTGCGCGGCAGCAGGGCGGTCGCTCAACTGGTCCAGAACACCGAAAATTTTCATTACGAGTTTGTCGATCTCTCGCGCGCAACCAGCGTGGAAATCAGCCCGCAGCATCTCGCGGCAATCGCGGAATCGGATCGGTTAGCCGCCTTCTTCCGACCACACGCGGTGGTGGCGATCGTCGCTCCCAACGCTGCTATTTTTGCTATCGCCAAACAGTGGGAAGCGATGGTCGAGACGCTCGGCTGGGCGACCCACATTTCGCGCGATCGGACCGAGGCAGTGCAATGGCTGAGCGAGAATTTTCGGCCGCGTCCTCCGGAGGTTCTGGCGCAGGAAAGCAATTCCTAGGGAAGTGGCTGAGTGAGGATTTCGTTGACAGCCAAGCACTGTCCTGTTGCATAACGGCGACCGATTCTGGAACGCAACACGGCGCATGGCCTACCTGAACGAAAACTATCTCAAACTGCAGGCGGGTTATCTTTTTCCCGAGATCGCGCGACGGGTGAAAGAGTTTTTGGATAACCATCCTGAAGCGGCGAAAAAGATTATTCGCTGCGGGATCGGCGATGTCACCGAGCCGCTTCCAGCGGCGGCGGTGCAGGCGATGAAGGCGGCGGTCGACGAACTGTCGGTCCGCGAGACCTTCCGCGGCTACGGACATGAACAGGGCGGCGATTTTCTCCGCAGCAAAATCGCGCAGATCGATTATCGCGACCGCGGGATGGAGATCGCGGATGACGAAGTTTTCGTTTCCGACGGTTCGAAGAGCGATTGCGGATTCATTCTCGACGTGCTCGGCGATCAGAATCGAATCGCGATCACCGATCCGGTGTATCCGGTTTACGTCGATACCAACGTGATGGCGGGTCACACCGGGCCGGCGGGCAAGTCGGGCCGCTACGAAGGAATCATCTACCTCCCCTGCCGGGCCGAAAATGGTTTCGTGCCGGCTCCGCCTGACGAACACGCCGACATTGTCTACCTCTGCTTTCCGAACAACCCCACCGGCGCGGTGGCGACGCGCGCGCAACTGCAGGATTGGGTAGGCTATGCGGAGAAACACAAAGCTATTCTGCTCTACGACGCCGCCTACGAGGGCTACATTTCCGAGCCGGAAATTCCCCGCTCCATTTTCGAGATTCCCGGAGCGATGGAGCGCGCAGTGGAATTTCGCAGTTTCTCCAAGACCGGAGGGTTCACCGGGGTGCGTTGCGGATTCACCGTGATGACGAAACGGCTGCTCGCCCAGACGAGCGACGGGCGCGAGCTCCCGCTGCACAAACTCTGGCATCGGCGCTGGAGTACGAAGGCCAACAGCGTGAGCTACCCGGTCCAGCGCGGCGCGGAAGCGCTCTACAGCGCGGCCGGCCAGGAAGAGGTGCGCGGCCTGATCGATCACTACATGGGCAATGCCCGCATCTTGAGCGAAGCGACGACGCGCAACGGTTTGAAGGTTTACGGAGGGAAAAACGCGCCCTACATCTGGGTCCGCACTCCCGCCGGCCTAACGAGCTGGCAGATGTTTGACCGCATGCTGCAAGAGCTTCACGTCGTCATCACGCCCGGGAGCGGTTTCGGGTCGGAAGGCGAAGGCTACTTTCGGATTTCCGCCTTCAACAGTCGGCAGAACGCGGAGGAAGTCGCGCGCCGGCTGGAAGCGGCCGCTTTTTAAATTACCAGCTCGGAGGCCGCGAAACCAGACGGGCCTAGGCGGAGCAGGAGCGGAAGGTCTGCCTTGCGCGGGACGGACGCGGCCTACAACTTATCCGCTTGGAAAAAGAAGGAGCTCACAATTTTTCCCAGAGCCTGCCGCAGCTCTATCGCTTTTGTTTCCTCGTCACGGGTGACGCAACAAGGGCACTGCAGGCCTTTCAGAACACGGTCCGGGAAGCGGCCCTGCTCGCCTCACGCGGACAGTTGCCCGGTGATCGTCTCTGGGCATTTCACGAAGCGCGCCACCGATGCCTCGAACTGCTGAAGCAGGATGTGCAACCCGAGCCGACCACCGCGCCGGAAGAGCCGGTCGCGGCCGATGCGGCGTTGCGCGTCGCCCAGCTCGATTCGGATCAGCTCGCGGCCTGGATCTCGGCTGCGCCCGAGCCGCAGCGCAGCGCACTGGCTTTCTTTTACCTAAATGAATTTTCCCACCGGGAAATGCAGAATCTGCTCGACGTCAAAATGAACGAACTGGCCGGCCTGATATCGCATGGCCGGTCGCAGTTTCAAGCCTGGCTCAACACGGTGACGGAGGAACGGTGAAACGCTGGCTCTCCCGCCGTAAACGCGCTCTGATCGAGTGCGCTCCGATCAGCGACGCACCGCCAAGCGACCGCGCGATGCGTTCCGCGCTCGAAACCGTGCGGACGATTCCCGAGGCCGCGGCCAGCCTTACCGCGCAGCATCACTTCGACGTCGCCCTGGCGGATCTGGTTCGGCAAATTCAGATTCCGAAGGAAGCGAAAGAGTGGTTCGTCAACGCCGAGCTGATCAAGGGTGCAAAGCGCAGTTGGAAAAAGACGGCGCGACATCCGGCGATCCTCGCCACTGCACTCGCCGTGCTCGTCCTGGCGGGCATCGGAGTCTTCTTTTTCCTTGAGCAGCTCCATGACTTTCCGGGCGCGGAGACCGCGAAGAAGTTGCTCGTCGTAGCCGGTGAGACCCGTCGGCACCAGTTCGATCAACTCAATACCGACGCGATTAATCTCGGCGATTACTTTTTCATGAAGTCGCAGCTCGAGCACTACGATATTCCGATGCAGTTCGCGGATTTCCGGGCGAAGGCGGCGCGCGTTTTTGACGACGAGGACGGGAATCGGGTGGCCCAGGTCCTGCTGGCCGAGAAGGGGGTGCAGTTCTTCCTTTTTCCGGGAGATAAAACCAACGGGAGCCGGGAGACACCTGAGGAACGCCGGGCCTGGCATTATCTGAAAGGCGACGGCTGGGCGGGGGCCGTGCAAGTGCATGAT
>JALYOR010000073.1 GCA_030856765.1 Verrucomicrobiota bacterium
ATGAACCCGCCGGCGAGCGCGATCAAACCGCCAGCGATCCACGCCCCGAGGATGAGCGGCGCACTGTGCACCCGCTCCGCCACGAGATAGGGGTTAATGAAAATCCCGGCGCCGATGATGCCGCCCATCACCGCCATCGTCGTGCCGAAAAGCCCGAGCTGGCGGGAGAGAGAGGAAGGACGAGGTAATATGGAAGAAGGAAGAAGTTTCCCGGCCTTCGGGCCTTCCTTCACTTCATCGCTCATTAGTCTCTCAGCTTTCTTCCGTGTCCCACCACTTCGAGAGCCGCTTCGTCGGGACCGACGGCACCGCATGGTCCGCCGTGCTGTAGTGCGAGGTGGAATTGAAGAGCGTCAGCCTGGCGTGGGCCGCGTCCTTGAAATCCACGATGTTCAAGGCCGCCGGGCTCTGGTCGAGGTTATCCCGATAACGCCGCGGATCGAACCCGAGAAGCGAGCTGAGCAGGAGCCGGATCGTCGCCTTGTGCGACACGATCACCACCGTCCCGCCGAGATGCGCCCGCACGATCTCGAGCAACACCGGGAGCGCGCGCGCCGTCACCGCCAGGCCGCTTTCGCCGCCCTCGGGCGCGAAGGTGTAAGGATCCTCTTCCCAGGCCGCCGCCTCCGCGGGATATTTCCGATCAACCTCCTGCCGGGTCATCTGTTCCCAATGCCCGTGCGAAATCTCGCGCAACCCATCACGCTTGATCACATCCAGCCCGTGCGGTTCCGCGATGATGCTTGCCGTCTCCACCGTGCGGCCGAGCGGCGAAGCGTAAACCGCCGTCACCTTTTCCGTGCTCAAGCGTTTCGCCAGACCGTGCGCCTGGCCGCGGCCTTCATCGGACAGCTCGACATCCGTCGCTCCAGCAAAACGATCCTCCTCCGTCAAAACCGTCGCGCCATGACGGATAAGAAAAATGCGGGTGCTCATGACGCGAGGTTAACCGGAGGCGTGAGAAGTGAAATCGCAATCTTGTCGCCGGCGCCGTAGTCCAAGCTCTGGGGAGCGCACGCGCCCCGCGTGCTCTTTCGGGCGCCTCGTCGGAAAGCGGGAAGTAAGTATGGCGGCTGAAGTGCAGTGATCGTGCAGCGTGTTTCCTCCCGCGACAATCCCGCTCGGCGAGGCGCGTGCGCTCCCCGGAGATCAAGAACATAATCTTCGCTACGACGATGAAGACGGCGGAGGGGGCGTGGGCGCGTCCATCAAAGCGAGAATGTGCGTCTTTTTCTCGTCGTATGCGAGGGTGCGAAAGCGCCGAATCTCGTCGACCCGGCGGAGAGCGTTGAGCGTGTCGAGATAGCGGGTGTAGCTGGCTGCCAGTTCGGTCGTTTCAAGGTAGCGGCCACGCAAATTCGAGTCTCGAAATGCGCCGGGATTTTGCGATTCAAAGAGGTGGAAACGCAGCCAGCGGCGATCGGCGCGGGAGACGCGCTGGGTTTTGCGAAAAAAAGCCACGAACAGAAGCAGAACGAGATAGGTATCAACCCGGGCCTGCAGTTCGAGGTCGCGCGCAAAATCTTCCGAAGCAAGCTGGCGCTCCCCATCGCGGAACTGGAGTGCGGCGTGGAGAGCGTGGTTGATTTCCTCCACGAACATGATGAGAGACCGAATGTTTTTATTCGTTAGGCCGGCGCGCGGGTCGTGCTGCTCGAGTTGCTCAATGAGCCAGCGCGAATAATAAATTCCGACGTAGAGTTGGTCGTCGGCAGTGCGCAAAAAAGTTCGCGCCAGCTCGCTCAATTCGCGCGCCGAGGCGCCGGCCAATTTGGTCAATTGGCGGCAGCGGCGGTGATCGATCAGGCAATCTTCGAGGTTGATCCCGACCTGAGCGTAGGTGCGCTCAAAAAGGCGCTGGATCTGGCTGAAGAGTGTTTCGTTCAAAGCAGCAGCGAGGCGCCGTGGTCGTCGTCGAGATTGATCAGCTCATCCGAGAGCCGGTTGAGCGCGAGGCGGACATCGTGAAAGCGATCGGCCAGCTCCTCGAAGACGTCGTTCAGTTCGCAGCGACGCGCGGTCGAATGGCCGGCCACGAGCTGGTAATTGGTTCGGCCGATTTTCTCGTAGAACTCGAGATCGGGAGCGCCGCGCCGGCTGCGGTGCTGGGCGTTTTCGTGGAAGATTCCGCTGACGAAAAGCGAGTAATTGCCGACGTGCGCGCGAAGCAAAAAGCTTTGCTCGGTGTTCGCACGGGTGAGGGCGATCAACATATCGGAAAGATATTGGTGGCTCGAATCGTCCTCGGTGTGCGGCGAGCGCAGGCCATTGGCGCGCGAGAAATTCTCGAGCAGCGACCCGATGTAATCGCAGAGCTTGCGATCCGTGATCTCGACCGGTTGCAGGACGTGCCGGGCGAGGACGTAGAAATAAAAGGCGGAGGATATCGAGAGCTGGCCGGCGTGGTTTAGAATCGCCTCGACCAGCCGCGGATGATCGAGCACGGCGTCGCGGGTGGCCTCGTCGCTGAGCAGCTCAACGAGCGAAACCTGGTCGTTAGGCGAACGGGCCAGCGTGCGCACGATAAATTGAAAATCCGCCGCCGTGAACCGCGCCCGACAATTCGCCTGGATCATCGAGAAGCTATCCTAAGCTTTACGCGTGCCAGATGACAAGGAGGATGGCAGGAAGCAGCGGCTCAGAGGGTCTTGAGGTACTCGATCAACTGTTCCTTTTGCTCGGGCGGAAGAGTACTGCCATAGAGTTGGCCGTTCGCCGCGGAACTGCGCGTGGAGGTGAAGAACGGGGCGGTCACGCTGGACGGAACGGTGCGCGATGCCGCGGCGAAAAAGACTGTGGAAGAGATTGCCCACCTCGCGCCCGGCACGCACGAGGCGACGAACCAGCTTCGTCCCCGCGAATCAAAGTAGGTGTCCTGGCGCGGGGCGCGACTTGTTTGCCTAACGATCCCTGCTGGAGGAGCTTTTGCGCCCGCTCCCTATCGTCGCGGATAACACTCTGCTGTTTTTTCGCAAAGGCCTGCACTTTTGGGTTGGTCTGGAGCGCCGCTGCGGAGAGCGGGGTTGAGGAGAAAAGTGCGCCAAGGCAGAGCGCCCCGCGACTCTCGATCTGCCCCGGAGTTTTCGCGCGCCACCGCAAACCCCATTCGAAAAGCATGGTGATTTCATCAAAGCGATCGCGCGGCGATCAGGGTGTCCGCCTGTGGATCTGTCGCCGAGCAGGATTAGCGAACCGCGGGCACCGCGCGCTGCGTATCTTTTGGAAATGAACATCACTCGACTGATCGCGGGGTTCGCCGTCTTCCTCCTGGGCTTGGAGGGGGCGCTTGCGGCCACACCTTCTCCCACCTCCTCGCCAAGTCCCGAGCCCTCGCCTGACCAACAAATTTTGCGGGTCCAGCTTTTTCTCGACGGATCGCCCTTCAAGCCGGGCGTGGTCGATGGAAAATGGGGCGAGTTTACCCGGAAGGCGCTGGCCCGTTACAAGCAGGCCAACGGAGGCGCCAGTGGGAGCTATGGCGATGAGCCGCCCGCGCGCTTCGATCTGCCCCTGCCAAACGATCGGCCCGCCGTCACCACCTACCGGCTTTCGTCCGACGACCAGCAATTCATCGGCTCGATCCCGGAAGATCACGCCGCCCAGGCGAAACTGGACCGCCTGCCCTACGAGGATTTCCTTGAGCTCGTGGCGGAGAAATTTCATGCCCGGCAGGACTACATCCGAGAGCTCAATCCGGATTACGATTGGAACGGCGCAAAGCCGGGGGACACCGTGAAGGTGCCCAATGTGGCTGCGCCTTTCGACGTGCAGGAAGCAATCAGCCAGAAGAAGGAGACGGAAGAGGCCGAGAAAGCGGACACGCTGAAGACGGAAGACGAGAAACCGAAAAGCGAGCAGTTCGCCCTCTTCATCACTGTCTCCGAGAAGATGCTGGAGCTTAAGCAAAACGGAAAACTGGTCGCCAGCTATCTCATCACGCCGGGCTCGGACTCGCTCCCGGCGCCGATCGGCGAATGGTTCGTCAAGGGCTTTGCCTGGATGCCGACCTTCCGCTGGGACGAGGCGATGTTGCAGGGCGGTGAGCGGAGCAATGAATTTTACCAACTGCCATCAGGTCCGAATAATCCGGTCGGCATCATCTGGATGGAACTTAATCACAAGGGGAGCGGCATCCACGGCACCGAGGCGCCAGAGACGATCGGCCGCACCACCAGTCACGGCTGCATTCGCCTCTCGAACTGGGATGCGCTCGATCTCGCGAAAAAAGTG
>JALYOR010000303.1 GCA_030856765.1 Verrucomicrobiota bacterium
CTCACGTCCACCACCAGCATCACCGTCAGCTCGCGTTCCTCAGTAAATTTCTTTACGAACGCGGTCCCGAGGCGTGCGGTCACGTTCCAGTCGATCGCGCGAATCTCGTCCCCCGGCTGGTATTCTCGGACGTCCTCGAAGTTCATTCCGCGTCCTTTGAAGACGCTGTGGTAGTCGCCCGCAAAGGCCGATTGGACGAGGCCCTTGGTCTTGATCTCGAGCGTGCGGATTTTCTTCAGGATCTCTGCGGGAGTTTGTCTGATCTCGGTCATCTTATTAATTGCTGCTCGCGTAACGAAAAGAGAGCGTTTGTCACCCCGATCCGCCGAAGGACGGAGAAGACCTCGCACCGGCAATATTCGCGTTCACGAAGTAAGGGCGAGCCGCTTGCAACTGCGAGGTCCTTCGCCGTCTGCGCGGCTCAGGATGACAGGTCATTGTCGTTCTTAGCCTCACGGTACCGGCAGCCCGGCAAAGATTCGGTCGATCACCGTCTCGCTCGTGATGCTCTCCGCTTCGGCTTCGTAACTGACGATGACGCGATGCCGCAAGACGTCCGGCCCGATGCTCTTGATGTCCTGCGGCGTGACGTAGCCGCGGCCATTGAGGAAAGCGTAAGCGCGCGCGGCCAGCGCCAGGTAGATCGTCGCGCGCGGCGAAGCGCCGTAACGGATGAGGCCGTCGAGTTCGAGACGATAGGAGGCGGGTTCGCGTGTCGCCCAGACGACGTCGACGATGTAATCCTTCACCCGGTCGTCGATGTAAATCTCGTTCACCAGACCTCGCGCGGCGATGATCTGATCCGGTGAGACGACTGCTTCGACGCGCAAATCCGGCGCCGACGTTGCCATCAGGTCGAGGATTCGACGCTCTTCCGCTTTGGCCGGGTAGCCGACGTTCAGCTTGAGCATGAAGCGATCGAGCTGAGCTTCGGGAAGCGGGTAGGTGCCCTCCTGTTCGAGGGGATTTTCGGTTGCGAGGACGAGGAACGGGTCGGCCAGCGGATAAGTCTTATCGCCGATCGTGACCTGTCGTTCCTGCATCGCCTCGAGGAGCGCGCTCTGCACCTTGGCCGGCGCGCGATTGATTTCATCGGCCAGGATCAGGTTGGAAAAAATCGGCCCCAATTTGGTCGTAAACTCGCCGCTGCGCGGATTGTAAATGAGGGTGCCGATCAAGTCGGCCGGGAGAAGATCGGGGGTAAATTGGAGGCGCTGGAAGCCGGTCTGGATGCAGGCCGCCATGGTCTTAACGGTGAGCGTCTTGGCCAGACCCGGGACGCCTTCGAGCAGGATGTGGCCATTGGCAAGGAGGCCGAGCAAAAGCCGGTCGACCAGATATTTTTGCCCGATGACGACGTGGCCGATCTGTTCCCGGAGCGGTTCGATCCATTGACCCAACTCCTCTACTTGTTGGGTAATTTCCTGGGTTGATCTCATAGGCATGGTGAGACAAACCCGCACGAAATGCGTTCGAAGAAAAGCCGCAATGCCGTTGCGGCTGCGGGCTGGACTGGTCGCGGCGGGTGTCTCCTACGCAGCAGCCTGCCGCCAATTCGGCGCCACCGGCCAGCCTCGGGAACGATGCCGCCTTCTTGCGTTGCCCCGCGATCATTTGTAATTTTCGCAAACCCCGGCGACTGCTTGCCGTAGGAAAAGGAAATGAAGACGGGATTTTGCGCCACCAGGACATTCCCTGGCTGTGATGCAGATTTCGGCGGGGAGGACCAGCATTTTCCCTCATCTCTGGCTTTCGCCGGTAGGGCACGTCGCTTAATGCGTTTTCCACCAGATCTGACAAGGTCACAGCGGCGCTTTTCTCCGGCCCGGTTTCCTACGTAGACCTACGTATAGACGTCGTCTTGCTCTTTTTTCAGAATCCGCCCTGTGAGCCTTCGCCCCCACTTTAAGCGAAAGGATCTGTCGCGCTCGACCGATTCACCGCGCAACCAACTGACTCCTCGAGAACTTGAGGTGATCTACTGGGTCAGTGAGGGGAAACGGGATCGCGAAATCGCGGTAATCCTCGGCCGTAGCCCGCGAACGATCGAGAAACACGTCTGCCATATCTTGGAAAAGCTTCGCGTGGAGACACGCACCGCCGCAGTCAACGAGTGTTATCACTCTCTCCTCCTACCCAGGCCCCCTCAAGAAGACCTGTGGGAAAATTCTCACCCACAACCCAGAAACGGACCGCAGGCAAG
>JALYOR010000328.1 GCA_030856765.1 Verrucomicrobiota bacterium
GCTCCACCCGGGCCGTGCCGCCGGTGCTGTCAGCTTGGAAGAAAATCCCGCCCGCTTCGCCCTCGCCGCTTCCCACCCCGCCGTTGGCGATGAGGGTGGCCGCAGCCGCAGTCGGCGCGTCGATACTAAATATGACCCGGCCGCCAAAGGCGCCGCTGACCAGCCCTCCATTCGCGGTGAAAGTGCCATTCGCGGCGGAGGAGGAGCCGTTCAGGTAGATAATTCCTCCGCCGGCCCCGACGACCTGCCCGCCATTGGCGGTGAAGGTCCCTTGATCGGCCGTTGCAAGGTCGAAGAAATCCACCGTCGCGTATCCGAAATACGTCGTCCGGGATCCATCGGCGACGAAAACACCGTTGCCCGCGCTGGACCTATCCAGGAAGTAAGTCAGACCAGAGAGAGTGTAAGCCTCCCCGCCTTGGTTGATGATGGTCGCGCTGCCCGCGGTGGAGTGATCGTAGAACCAGGTCCCACTCGCAAAAGCGGGCGCATTGGTAATGGTCGCGTGATCCGCCGTCGCGCGATCATAGAAGAAAAGCATCCCTCCTGCCGACACTTCGTTGGTGAAGACACCCTGGCCCGCGCTCGCCTGATCGCGGAAATTAATGTGCGGAAAACTCTGGAAGCCGTTGACCCCGGTATTCCGGAAGGTCCCGCTGCCCGCGGTCGAGTTCCCTTGGAATTCGATCAGACCACCCACACCGAGATACGCGCCAGCTAAGTTGATGAATAGGGCGCTGCCGGCCGTAGCGTTATCTTCGAATTGAATGAGCGGGCTTTGCACGGCGACCGGATTCGTCAGATTCGTGTAAACGACCGAATCTCCCGCCGTGGCCCCGTTGGTGAAATAGAGCGCCCCGCTCTGCGTCGCATCCTCCTGGTTGGCAAAATTTTGCAGCACGCCGGAGCTATTGGTGACGCCCGCGCCGCTGATGGTGAGCGCCACCCCCGGCTGGTTGCTGATCGTGAACGCATTCGCGCTCGGATTAAAAGCGACGCCATTCACCTCTACTCCCGTCGAGAGAGAGACGCCGGTCACGTTGGAAGCCGCGAAGCTCGCCGTATCGCTCGCTCCGTTGGGCACGGTTGCCGGTATCCAGTTGGTCGCGGTATTCCAATTGCCGCTGCCGGGGCTGGTCCCCCAAGTGGCGCTGCCCGCGCGGACTTGAGCAACGAGGAGGAGTGAACAGAGAACCGGCCATGCTCTGAGGGAACACTTTATTTTCATGCCCCTGTCATATGCAAAAACCCCCTCTGACAGCAAGCCTCAAAAAGAGTTCGGGGGCGAGCCAAACAGCAGCACCGGCGCGTCCCCTACCATGGACGCAACCTACCCGGAAATGATCCCGGCCAGGTGGCCGGGAGCCATCTTGGCGCAGGAAAACACAACACCGAGATCGGCCACTTGGGAATAGCGAATGAGAACCGGACGATCCGAATTGGCGCGCCCAAGGTGCAGCGGCAGGCATTCGTCGCCGGGATCAGCGGGGCGGCGGTGCCGGAGGCGTGGGCGTGGTGGTGAACGCGCAAGGCGAACTCGGCACGATCACTTCGTCCGCGCGCTACAAGGACCACATCCGGCCGATAGGCGAAGCGAGCGAAGCGCTTCCTCGCGCTGAAGCCGGTGACATACCGCTGCAAGAAGGAGCTGGATGCGAAGGCGATCCCGCAATTCGGGTTGGTGGCGGAGGAAGTGGTGAAGGTTGAGCCCAATCTGGTGGCGCGGGATGAGTCGGGGAAGCCGTACACGGTGCGATACGAAGCGATGAACGCGATGTTGCGGAACGAATTCCTGAGGGAGCATCGCAAGGTGGAGGAGTTGGGGAGCTAGGTCGCGGAGCTGAAGGCGATGGTGCGGGAGCAGGCGGCGCAGTTGCAAAAGGTGAACGAGCGCCTGGAAGCGAGCCCGCTCGCGCCGCGCCTGGTCTCCAGCGAATAGGTTTCGGCCGCGGCCTTTACAATCCGCCCCAGTCGCGCTAGGTATTCGACCCCATTTCCGGGGCCGAAAGCGACTTTTATGAACATCATCGATACCCTCGCCAAAGAGCAACAGAAGACCGACGTGACCAAATTCAAGGTGGGCGACGGGGTGCGCGTGCATACCCGCGTGCGCGAAGGCGAGAAGGAGCGGATCCAGATTTTCTCCGGCATCTGCATCGGCCGCAAAGGCACTGGCATCAACCAGACGTTCACCGTCCGCCGCATCTCCTATGGCGAAGGGGTGGAGCGCGTGTTCCCGATCCATTCCCCGCGCGTCGCAAAGGTGGAAGTGGAGAAGCAGGGCAAAGCCCGCCGCGCCAAGCTCAATTACCTGCGCAACCGCAAGGGTAAGGAAGCGACCGCGGTTCGGGAGTAGGGTTTGTAGCGGAGAGGCGGGCCCGGTCCGATCGGGGGGTTAGCGCTTCGTCAGGCGCGGCCACGTCGACTTGTCATCCCGAGCCGCCGCAGGACGGGGAGGGACCTCACGGTTGCCAATGTGCGACAACGGGCGGGAGAAAGCGTCAATTGCAACCGCGAGGTCCTCTTCGCGCTTCGCCGGATCGGGATGACGACGCGGAAGAGTCCCCTTGGTAGCTCGCCGGTCCGGCCGCGCAAATAAAAATCTGTGATGATCTGCGAAATCTGTGGATAAACTTACCCACGATGCGCTGCGGATTTCGTCACGAGAAGAAAGTTCGCGCGTCGTTAGGCGTGGTCCGCATCGCGGGGATCGATGAAGCCGGTCGCGGCGCACTGGCCGGTCCGGTGGTGGCGGCCGCGGCGATTTTGCCTGATCGGTTTCGCTATCGCGGGCTGAAGGACTCCAAGCAGCTCTCGGTGGATCTGCGGGAGAAGATCTACGCCTATCTGACGAATCATTCGGAGATCGTCTGGGCGGTCGGGATTGTCGATCATCTCGAGATCGACCGGATCAACATCCTGCGCGCCTCGCACCAGGCGATGCGGATCGCGGTCGGCGGCCTTACTATTTCGCCGGATCACGTCCTAATCGATGGCTTGCCGGTCTTTCCTTTTCCGCTCCCGCAGACGGCGATCGTCGACGGAGATTGCTTGAGCCTGAGCATCGCGGCGGCGAGCGTGATCGCGAAGGTGACGCGGGATGCGTTGATGCGGGAATTTTGTGTGCGTTTTCCCGAGTACTGTTTCAGCCGGCACAAAGGTTACGGGACCGAACTGCATCTCGAGAAACTCCATGAACACGGCCCTTGCCCGATTCACCGCCGCTCGTTTGAGCCAGTGGCGCAGCCTCTTTTCGCGTTCTAGAGCGCCGCATCTCCAGCTCGGCGCGCGCGGAGAGAAACTGGCCGCGCGCCATTTGCGCCGGCATGGCTGCAAGCTGCTCTACCGCCATTTCCGCGGCCGGCAGGGCGGCGAGATCGATCTGGTCTGCCGCGATAAGGACGTGCTCGTTTTCGTGGAGGTGAAGACAAGAACGCGGGAGGATTTCGGACGTCCCCTGGAGGCGATTACGCGCGCCCAGCAACGGCGAATTTCGTTAGGCGCTCTGGCTTGGCTGCGGTTGCTGGGCAATCCGGATATTCTTTTTCGCTTCGACGTGGTGGAGGTCACGATCGCGGAAGGGAAGGGGCCACGGATCGAGTGGGTGCGCGACGCTTTTTCGCTGGCGGAGCCTTATCTTTATTGAGCGCTTTTTTTTGCTCTCGTTATTTCGCGTTTTCTGCTAAACCCGCGCTTATGAATAAAGCCACGATCGGCGGGTTGGTTTTCTTGGCGGCGGCGGCGCTGATTTGGAGCGAAGCGAAAGCTGCGACGACGGAGGTAATCTACAGTTTGACCGGAGAAGATGGTGGCGAGTACACCGATACCGATGTGGAGATCGATGCCGCAGGCAATCTCTACGGCACCTCGGTTTTGGGCGGGACGTTCGGCGGCGGCACCGTGTGGCAGTTGTCGCCCGTGGCGGGCGGCTGGGTGCACACGGTGCTTTACAATTTCACCGGAGGCGCTGACGGCGGTGAGCCTTACAAAGGCGTGTCGCTCGATGCGCGCGGCAATCTTTACGGCACGGCCGTGACCGGAGGCTCCGGGAGCTGCGAGGGCGGATGCGGTGTGGCTTACAAGCTGACCAAATCGGGCAGCACCTGGACGCAGAGCGTGATCCACGCTTTCACCGGAGGCGCGGATGGCTCCGGTCCCGGCGCACGGGTGGCGGTGGATCGGCGGTGCAATGTTTACGGGATGACGCCGACGGGAGGTGCGGATGGGTTGGGCACGATTTACCGGTTGCGTCAGAAATCGAATGGCACCTGGGCGTTGCGGGTCATTCATACTTTCACGGGTGGTGTTGATGGCTCTTCCGGGTCGGCGGGACGCTTGGTGTTGCGAAACGGTCGCATATACGGCGTGGCCACGACGGGCGGAGCCAACAGTGCGGGTACGGTGTTCGAACTGACGCCGACACAAGTGGGTGAATGGGATTTTAAGACGCTCTACGCGTTCCAAGGCGCGCCCGATGGCGTCTTCCCATATGGCGCGGTGCTTTTCGACACGGCCGGGAATATCTACGGCACCACTTATTATGGCGGCACCAATGGCTTGGGCACGGTTTATAGATTGTCGCGCGCCGGCGGCGGCCAATGGAGCGAGACCGTTCTTTACAGCTTCAAGTCCGGAACCGATGGCAACAGCTCGATCAGCAATCTTGTCGCGGATGCCGCCGGGAATCTTTACGGGACGACGAGCGAAGGCGGTTTGGGCAGCGGGACGATCTTTAAGCTGGCTTCCGGAAGTTGGACGGAGAGCATCGCGCACAGCTTCCAAGGTCCGCCGGACGGCGCTTTTCCCTACGCCGGGATGGCGGGTGATGGTTCCGGGAGCTTTTACGGCGCCACGGTGCACGGTGGTGACGATGCCGAAGGAGCGATCTACAAGTTTACGCCCTAACGATCAGGCGGGAGGCGCTTCCGGTTCGGGTGGATTTGCCTTTTTCACATCCACGAACCAGCGGGCCAGGGCTACATCGGTCGAGGAATGGGCGATGATCGAGCCGGCGATGACGAGCGCGATGAGGCGGAAGAGGCGGTCGGCGTTGGGAACATCGCGCTGGAATCAGCATGGCGGCGGGACGGGCGAAGAGAAGCGCGAGAGTGGCGAAAAGATAATCGAGTGCATGCAATTCGCCGAAGAGATGCGGCGACATGAGCGCGCCGAAAACGAGCAGGGTGCCGAGCTTCAGCAGTTCGGTGAGTAATTCGCCGAAGCGATGAAACTCGTCTCGCAAGGCTCGACGGGTGCTCGCGATCGTCACGCCGGCGGAGAAAGCGGCGAGGTAGATGTTGGCGTGCACGAGGGAGGAAACAGCCAGGACGAGCAACTCGGTCGCGAGACCGACATAGCCGGCTTCGTAATGCCCGATCACGCTGAGACAGATGAGGACGAGCGGCAAGGCAAGCCCGTCGTTCACACCGCTCTCGACATTGAGAAGACGCTTGAGCCGGCCGGGAATTTCTTTGCGGCCGATGATGGCCGCGGCAAAAACCGGATCAGTTGGGCTGAGAATGGCGCCCGAGAAGAAGCGCTTCGATCCAGGAGACGTGAACGAGAACATAAGCGAGCAAGGCCGTCGCGACGAGAGTCAGCGGCATGCCGAGAAGAAGTGCGCGCCCCGGCAAATGCCAGGCGTTGACCAGATCGCGGATACCGGCCCCCATCCCATCGGTAAAGAGAACGCTGAAGAGGGCCAACTCGGCCAGATGCCTAACGATGGCGTCGTCGTGGGTAAGGGGGAGGAAATTGAGCATGCCCGGGCCGACCAGAAACCCCGCGGCCAGGAAGAGCACCGCGGTCGAGAGCACGCTGCGATCGGCCAGGTCCGAAACGAGAAGGGCGAGAAAAAGTGCGATGGCAAAGATGAGGAGCGCAGTCATGCCGGCTCCTTTCGCCCGCCCGATGCGGAAGTCGCTTGAGCAGGAGCGTCGCCCGGGCTCCTATGAGAAATGGCGCGCGCAAAAAAATCCAGTTGGTCGTTCACCTGGCTGGATGTCCTTCTCGTCGCCGCGCCGGCCGCGATTGCGCTCCGATACGTGACGGCGTGGCGCAACGACACCCTTCTTTTCATCATCGCCGCCATCGCCATCATTCCGCTGGCCGGCTGGATGGGGCGCGCGACGGAGCAACTGGCCGCCCGCTCTGGTGAAGGGATCGGCGGGTTTCTGAATGCGACGTTTGGAAATGCGGCGGAATTAATCATTGCGCTGGTGGCACTAAGCAAGGGTTTGACCGGGGTGGTCAAGGCCTCGCTTACCGGATCGATCATCGGCAACCTCCTTCTCGTCCTCGGCGCTTCCATTCTCGCCGGCGGGATCCGCTATCCAAGGCAGACCTTCAATCAGACGGGCGCCCGCATTTCCGCGACGTCGTTAGGCTTGGGCGCGATCGCCTTGCTCATCCCGACGATTTTTCATCTCGCAGCCAACTCCCGGCCCGGTGGCTGGTCGATGGAAGCGGAGCAGAGGCTCTCCCTCGCGATCGTCTGCGTTCTTTTCCTCACCTATTTTTGCTCGCTCTTCTTTCATCTTTTCACCCACCGTGAGCTCTTTTCCGGATCCGGGGAGAAAGCCAAGAGCGAGACGCATTGGCCCGTCTGGCAATCGATCACAGCGCTCGCCCTCGCGACTGCTTTGATCGCGTGGCTGAGCGAATTCCTCGTCGGCTCGATCGAGGCCGCCCGTCAGTCACTCGGGCTCACCGAGACTTTTGTCGGCGTCGTGGTGGTCGCGCTGGTCGGGAATGCGGCGGAGCATTCGACCGCGGTCTGGGCGGCCTGGAAGAACAAGATGGATCTGAGCCTGAGCACCGCGACTGGATCGAGTTTGCAGATGGCGCTCTTCGTCACGCCGCTGCTCGTTTTTTGTTCGTATGCGTTTGGCGATCCGATGACGTTGGAGTTTTCTCTTCCCGAGATCGCTTCGATCGTGCTCTCGATCTGGATTGTGGGGCAGATCAGCGGCGATGGCGAAAGCAACTGGCTGGAAGGTGTGCAGCTGCTCTCGGTTTACATCATCATCGCGTTTCTCTTCTATTTTTTGCCTGCGCTGCCCCCTCAATAGAGGCGGCCGAAGATCTCTCGAGGCGCGTTTTCTCAGCATGGAAGAAAACGATCGCCCGGAAGAGGAAGAGCACGCGACCAAGGCCGTCACGAGCGAACCGCAGGAAGAATTTATCGAGCCCAAGGCGAGGCCGTCTCAACCGCAAGAGTCGGCTGCGGACGCAGGACAAAAGTAGTCGCGCGCCGGCGGGGAGAAAATCGCGGCTTGTCTCGATCGCCTCTGGCTCTCTTCCGCAGTGCCCGGTCGCTCTCTCTAGTAGCGGTAATGCTCGGACTTGTAGGCTCCTTCGAGCGGCTCGCTGCAGCCGGTGGTCGTTTTCGGACGAGTGCCGCTCTTTTTTTACCTGTTACGCTTCCCGCTTCTTCACCTTCTCGCGCTTGGCTATTCGCTGGTTAAGTATGGGCGCGCACCTTGGATTTTCTTGGCACCCGCAGCGTGGAATGGTGATCTCAAAGTTTACCCCGCCGATTTCGGCTTCGGCGTCGCCGGCATCTACCTGATCTGGGCTTTGGTTGTCCTGTTGCTCTACCCGCTCTGTGTCTGGTTCGCGCGCCTGAAGCAACGGCGCCGTGATGTCTGGCTGAGCTATCTCTAGCGGCTTCGACCGATAACAAAAACGCCGCAGGATTGCTCCTGCGGCGTTTTGGTTAAAGCGAACTAATCTCTCCGCTTAATAGCGGTAGTGCTCGGACTTGTAGGGGCCTTCGACCGGCACGCCGAGGTACTCGGCTTGCTTCGCGC
>JALYOR010000144.1 GCA_030856765.1 Verrucomicrobiota bacterium
TGCTCCGGTTCGGAGTGGAAAGACAGGACCTCTTCATCCCAGACGCTTTCTCCCTCCTCGAGAGGAAGGTGAGCCCGGCTTTCAACGTCGAGAGACTGGAGCGGCTCTCGAAGATTGAATTTCTGCAGGAATTCCTCGGCTTACTAGTCGGTCCGGTCGCCTGAGGTGGTGCGGCCCCGTCTCGCTCCGGCCGTTGGGGCCGTGGCTTGACCGTCTCGACGGCCACCCCTAGAATGGGCGCCAACTGGCGCCTTGAGACGCGCCCGTGGAAAGCGGCACCGGCCTTGCTCAAGTTATCCGGGCCGGAAGGGCCTCTCACAGTCTAAACGAAGGATTTACTACGATGGATTTTGCCTGGTCGGATCAACAAAGAGAATTGCTCGACGCCGTCGGCCGCTTCGCTCGCGAGCAGCTCGATTACGACGTGATTGAGAACGATCGGAAAGCGATCTTCAATCACGACGCCTGGAAAAAATGCGGCGAATTTGGCATCCAAGGCTTGCTCGTTCCGGCCGAATACGGCGGCCTCGGCCAGGATCCGCTTACCACGGTGGCGGCGCTCGAGCGACTGGGCTATTCCTGCAAAGACAACGGACTCCTCTTCTCCATCAACGCCCATATGTGGACGGCGGTCAGCCCGCTGGTCGCGAACGGGACCGAGGCGCAGAAACAGAAATTCCTGCCCGGCCTCTGCAACGGCACCCTCATCGGCGGCAACGCGATGAGCGAGCCGAACAGCGGCTCGGACGCTTTCGCCCTTGCCACCACCGCGACGAAGCAGGGCGATAAATACATCCTCAACGGCAGCAAGATTTTCATCACCAACGGCCCGATCGCGGACGTGCTGGTCGTCTTCGCCAACATCGACAAGTCGCGCGGTGCAGATGGAATCACAGCCTTCCTCGTCGAGAAAGGCATGCCGGGCTTCGATCCTTCGCACAAGATCGAGAAGATGGGCGTGCGCACCGCGCCGATGTCGGAGGTTTTCTTCGAGAACTGCGAAGTCCCGACGGAAAACCTCCTCGGAAAGGAAGGCGGCGGCGCTTTTCTCTTCACTCGCTCGCTGACCTGGGAGCGTGGCTGCATTCTGGCCAGCGCGGTCGGCTCGATGCAGCGCCTGCTCGAGAAGTGCATTCGTTACGCTAACGAACGCAAGCAGGGCGGGCAATCGATCGGCAAATTCCAGCAGGTTGCGACCAAAATCGTGGAGATGAAACTCCGGGTCGAAAGCGCGCGCCACATGCTTTATCACTTCGGTTGGCAAGCGGGTCGCCGGAAGTCGGTTTACCTCGAGGCGGCCATGACCAAGCTGCACATCGCGACCGCCTGGGTGCAGTGCGCCGAGGACGCGATTCAGATCCACGGCGGCTACGGCTACATGACGGAGTACGAAGTCGAACGCGAATTGCGCGACGCGATCGGCGCCAAGCTCTATTCCGGCACGAGCGAAGTGCAACGTAACATCATCGCCTCGCTCATCGGCCTGTGAGTCCGCCGATCGCGAAGATTCTGGTCGCTTTCAAGAGCGTCCCCGACCCTTACGAGGCGGCCGCCCCGGGAGGTTCGGGCGCGACCGCCAAAGCGGTCATTAATCCTTTCGACGAGATCGCGATCGAGGAAGCGCTTCGCATCCGCGAACGCGGTGAAGCGACCGAGATTGTTGGCATCACGATTGGCGCCGCCGCGGTCGACGAGCAGGTTCGCGCCGCCATGGCGATGGGCGTCGATCGCGCCATTCGGGTGGAAGATGGTCGTGCGCTCGATCCTTACGCCGTCGCGCGGATCCTGAGGGCGGTGGTGGAAAAAGAGGCCCCGCAACTTGTTCTCATGGGCAAGCAAGCGGTGGACGATGATTCCAACCAGGTGGGCCAGATGCTGGCCGGATTGTTAGGCTGGCCGCAGGCGACTTTTATTTCCAAGATCGAACTGCTCGAAGACGGTGCCCGCGCTCGTTGCACTCGGGAAACCGATGGCGGCCTCGAAGTGATCGAAGTGAATCTCCCCGCGATCGTCACCACCGACCTCCGCCTCAATGAACCGCGTTACGTCTCGCTCCCCGGCCTAATGAAAGCGCGCAAGAAACCAATTGAGACGATCACCTGCGAGGCACTGGGGGTTAACGTGCAACCGCTCACCACCGTGCTTTCGACCTCTCGACCGCCCCGCCGCGCCGCCGGCACCCGCGTCGAGTCGGTCGAAGAATTGGTTCGCAAACTTAAAGAGGCGAAGGTGCTTTAATGAGCGCCATGACTCTCATCCTCATCGAACACGATCGGCGCGAAGTGAAGCGGCCCTCGCTGCATGCGATCACGGCGGCTCGGCAGCTGGGCGGCGAGTACGCTTTGCTTCTTCTCGGCCAGGGATTGGACGAAATGGCGAAGTCGTTAGTCTCCCATGGCGCTACCGCTGTCCTGGTGGCCGATCATGAAGCTTTGGCGGAACCATTGGCCGATCGCTTCGCCGCCGTGGTGGTGCAGGCCGCTCAGCAACTCGGTGCGACCACGGTGCTGGGGCACTCTTCCACCTTCTGCAAAGACATTCTCCCCCGCGTCGCGGCCCTGCTCGACGCGCCGATGTTGACCGATGTGGTTGCCATCGAGGAAAAAGATGGCGCCACTT
>JALYOR010000376.1 GCA_030856765.1 Verrucomicrobiota bacterium
CGCTTTGGCTGCCCTTCCCGACTTCATGTGACGCAATCACGGGATTGCCCTGCATCTTTTGTGGGACGACCCGCGCGATGCACCACCTTTTGCAGGGCGAATTCGGCCGCGCGCTTTACTACAACTGGCTGGCTTTTCCGCTGCTCGCGGGTGCCTGCGCCGTTTTCCTCTTCCAATTGCTCGAGCTGCTGAAGGACCGCAACCTCCTCGTCCTCTTTCCCCGGCCTCGGCTGACTCGCCGCTCGTTAGGCGCGGCCGTTGCCGTTTTCGCCTTACTCTGGAGCCTGCAGGTCTACCTCGCCGTCTCGCAACACAACAGCGAGCTGCTCAACCCGAACGGGCCGCTTTATTCGTTAGTCGTGCGCTGAGTCGCCGGCCTAGGGTTCGTAGCGCTGCGGCGTTCGGCCGGGCAAACCGCCACCGCCACCGATCCCGGAACCACTGTTAATGGCGCCCCGCTGCGCCATGCCGTTGGGTCCGGCGTTGTTTGCCGCAGTGTTTTGACTGGCACAGCCGCCGATGAAGAGGGCCGCGCTGATGGCCGCGCAGAGAAGGAGATAAGTTTTCATTGGTTTCGATGGTTACTTTGCCTCGTCCCGCCCGGACGCCTCCCTAAATTCGCCCCGCTGCGAGGAGCGTCAACTGCGCCTTGTCTATTTGATTTCAGTCGCGTCCCAGAATTTTCGAAAGGCGCGCGGCCAGCTGCGATCTTCCACGCTCCGACGAGCCGCCACGCTCATCTCCTTGCGCAGACTCTCGTCTTGCACGAGACGGCGGATCGCCGCGGAAAAGTCGGCCGCGTCCCGGGCTTTGGTGATGAGACCGTTCACTCCTTCGGTCACCAACTCGCGCGGGCCGCCAACGTCCGAGACGACGACCGGTAACCCGGCTGCCTGGGCTTCGATGATGACGTTCCCGAAAGTGTCGGTCGTGCTGGGGAAAACGAAGATGTCGGAGGAAGCGTAGGCTTTGGCCAACTCGGTGCCGCTCAGATAGCCGGTGTAACAGGCCTCGGGCATCATCCTGGCGAGCGTGTCGGAATAAGGTCCGTGGCCGACGATGGAGAGTTGCACCGGCAGCTTCTCCGCACGCAAGTTGCGGAAGGCCTGCACCAGAATGTCGAGGTCCTTCTCCTTCGAGACGCGCCCAACAAACAAAAGGCGGACGCCGGTTCCATCGCTGCCGAATCGTTTCCAAAAATTCGGTTCGCTCCGTCCTGGGGTAAAAAGTCGGGTGTCGAGTCCGCGGGGCAGAATCTTGATCTTGGCCGCGTCGATCCCGCGGTCGATCCAGCTCTGCCGGTACTGCTCGGAGTTCACGAAGATGGTGTCGAGCTGCCCGTAGAACCAATGCATGAATTTCCAGGCCAGGCTTTCGAGAAAACTGTCTTCCGTCAGGATGCGGATGTATTGCGGGAAATCGGTGTGGTAAATGCCGCTCGTCTCGAGGTTGAGCATCTTGCCGGCGAGGAGAGCGGTCAGTCCGATCGGGCCCGGTGTGCTAATGATGATCTCGGAAAAGTTTTCGCGCTGGATGTAATCGAGCATTTGCAAGATTGGCGGGAAACTGAGCTTTTGCAGCTCATACTCCGGCAGCTCGAATTCGCCGATCGGTTTGAAATTCTTGATCGGCAGACCGTCAATCGTGAGTTCTCCCCGTGAGGTGACCACGACCAACTCTTCGCCCGCGTCGCGCGCTTCGGCGGCCATTTTGCGAATGGTAGTCGAGACGCCATTCACGTCCTCGAGGGTGTCGGTAAACCAGGCGCGCTTTTTGTTCTGCAGGATCGGTGGGATGGCGCCGGTAAAATCGCGACAGACTTCGCGCAACCATCGGCGCGACGGGGCCTGGCTGTGAAAGGCGTAGATGTAGGGCGCGAGGACGACAAGGATGGGCGCAATCCCAGCCAGGGCCTGGATGCTTTCGATCACGTTGCCGGCGTTCAGTTGCTGAATGAACTTCTCGAAGAACCGGAAGGCGAGTTGTTCGCAGGCGGCGTTGGCCATGATGAAAGTGCGGCGCTCGGGTTCGACCGCCGCGGCCGTCTCGCGGGCCAGCTGGGCTTTGACCTCCGGTCGGGCGAAGTAACCGGACAGTTCTCGCCAAAGCGAGATGTTAGCCGGCTTCGCCAGTTCGAAAATTTTGCCGGACAAGACGCCCTGCGCCACGAAACCTGCCTTTTCCTTGAGCGTGAACTCGGTCGGATCGAGTCCCTCCATGAAGCGCGAAAACATTTTCTCCACCAGCCCCGCGCTCGGGCCGAGCCTTTCGGTGAATCGATCCTGGATGAAGCGCGAGAGGGTATTGTAGAAGCCGTGAGAAAGGATCAACGGCGTCCCGCCCTGGCCATGCGCTGTGCAACCGCCGGAACGGATGTGATCGAGAAAGTCGTGAGGCGTGCGCGCCGGCGGAGTCTCGGTGAAGGCGGAACCGATGAAGAGCCCGCCGTGATCGTCCGAACCGCCGACGAGGATTTTCTTCCACGCCTCGGGATGG
>JALYOR010000378.1 GCA_030856765.1 Verrucomicrobiota bacterium
TGCGAGGAACTGAAGAAGGCGGTCGATAGCCCGCTGCGCCATCATCATCTCAAGACTGCCGATATCCCGCGCCGCGGCGACGTTTACACCGGCCGGGTCCCGATGCTCTTCAACCAGGACATCATCGCCTACCGTTGCAAACCGGAGAAGAATTTCGGCCAATACGAGTTTTTCAAGAATGGCGGCGCGGACGAAATCATTTTCGTCTTCAAGGGGAAGGGTGTGCTCGAAAGCCAGTTCGGCAAATTGCCTTACAAGGCGGAGGACTATGTCGTCATTCCGAGGGGGATTACTTATCGGCTCGTGCCCGATGATCCGAAGGAGGACGACTATCTGATTCTCGAGTCTACTGGGCCGGTTAGGATTCCCCGCCGCTATCTCAATCACGAAGGCCAGATCCGCATGGGCTCGCCCTACTCGGAACGCGACTTCCATGGTCCGACCGAGTTGATCACGATCGACAGCGATAAGGATGTCGAGATTCTGGTTAAGGATGGCCCACGCCTAACGAAAGTAGTGAACGCGCATCATCCTTTCGATGTTCTCGGCTGGGATGGTTACGTTTATCCATTCACTTTCAATGCCGCCGACTTCGAGCCCATCACCGGCACGGTGCACCAGCCGCCGCCGATTCATCAGACCTTCGAGATTCGCGGTTACGTCGTCTGCACGTTCGCCCCGCGTCAGCTCGATTATCATCCCGAAGCGGTCAAGATTCCCTGGGTGCACGACAACGTCGAGGCCGACGAGGTGCTCTTTTATGTGCGCGGAAATTTCGGTTCCCGTCGCGGCATCGAGGCTGGCTCGATCACCCTGCATCCGCGTGGCATCCCGCACGGCCCGCACCCGGGCACGATCATGGCGAGCAAGGATGCGGAGCGGACCGAAGAGTTGGCGGTCATGTTCGACACTGAGCACACGCTCGAGTTGACCGAGCAGGCGGTGAAACTCGACGACGAGAAGTATCCGCTCAGCTGGTTGGATTAATTGCGCCTCCTACGCCTGCGCCAGTTTGTCATCCCGATCCGGCGCAGCGCGGAGAGGGATCTCGCAATTGGAGTGCACGCTTTCTCGTTAGGCGGACTCGCCGATTGCAAGAGGGAGATCCCTCGCCGTCTGCGCGGCTCGGGATGACAACGTGTTCTGGGAGCGGGTGCTTTCTCCGATCGCCGAGCCGGATCGGGATGACGGCGTGCCTCATGTGAATCTGGTTCATCCTCCGCGCGATTTGTCCTCGGTCGTCCGGGGCAGCTGAGCTTGCGCCGTGCAGGAATTCTGATTCGACGCGCCACCGCGAAAGCATTGTCATTCTGATCCGGCGCGGCGCGGAGAGGGACCTGCAATTGCAGTCCGCGCTTTCTCCTCAGGCGGAGGCGCGGCTTGCATGGGCGAGCAAGGATGCGAAGCGGACCGAGAAACTGGCGGGCATGTTCGACACCGAGCAGACGCCCGAGCTGACCGAGCAGGCCGTAACTCGACGACGAGAAGTATCCGCTGAGCTGGCTGGACTAGCCTGCGCGTTTGCTTGGCGCCCGGTGGAGAATTTACTTCTCCAGATGAACGGAAAGTGTTCCGCCCTCTGCGGGATACTTCTTGGCTCTATTCTTGTTGCTTTCTCGGCGCCCGGACAGGGCGGCACTTGGCGGTGCTCGACGGCAAGATTTATGTCATCGGCGGCACGGCCTACTCGATCAGCGCCGAGCGGGGCCGCCTCACCTCCACTCAGCCGGGCGGCGGGATTTATTAGCACGCGGCTTGTCGCGCGGCATCTTGGCAGGCTCTCGTTTCGGCTCAGATCATTTCGGAGATTGACGGTGTGCGGACAGGTCAATTAATTTTAGTTATGCCGAAAATTCTTTTGGCCGCTCCCCTCATCGCCCTGTTCTCCATCGCGCTCGTGGGTCAGGGACGCGCTCAAACCTGGCAAACTCTGCAACCGATGCCAGAGGCACGCTCGGAGATGGCGACCGCAGCGTTGAACGGGAAGGTCTACGTCATGGGCGGGTTTGATAATAAGGGTTTTCCCACTGCCACGGTCCAGGTTTACGATCCGGCGAACGACTCGTGGAGCTTTGCTCAACCCTTGCCTTATGCAGTCGATCATAATGCTGCCGCGGTCGCGGCCGGTCGGCTCTATAACCTCAGGGGATTGGTTTACGACGAAGCGCAGGACGCATGGACCCCGGTCGCCGCGCCGAAATACTCTCACGGCCGCACGCCGGCGGTGGGTGTGTTGAATGACAAGATCTATCTGGCCGGAGGCGCCGCCGGCGAAATGGATATTGCGAATTGCGAAGTCTATGACCCAGCCACCGATATCTGGACCGAGGTCGCGCCGATGAGCCGGGCGCGCCAGCACTTGGCGGGTGCCGCCCTTAACGGAAAGTTTTACACCGTTGGCGGACGCCCTGGGGATGTACTTTCACTCTCAATTCTTGAGATCTATGATCCACAGACAGACACCTGGACGACTGGCCCCCCAATGCCGACTGCCCGGTCGGGACTTGCGGCCGCCGCCGTCAATGGTGAGCTGTTTGCTTTTGGCGGCGAGTTGCCCGAGATTTTAGGAGTGGTGGAAGCCTACAATCCGGTCAGCAATACCTGGCGAACTCTGCCCAGCATGCCAACCCCGCGACATGGCTTTTGGGCGTCAGTCATTGGCAATAAGATCTATCTGCCGGGCGGCGCGAGGGCCGTCGGAACCGCCACCGTGAACGAAGTCTTTACCGTCGAGGGTGCGGCGATGACGAACCCGGCGACGTTCGCCAATATCTCGACTCGTGTAAGTGTCCAAACCGGCGATAACGTCCTCATCGGCGGATTCATCGTGACCGGCAACGTCTCGAAGCAGATTCTGCTCCGGGCGATCGGTCCTTCGTTACCGCTCAGTGGAGCACTGGCCGACCCGGTGCTCGAGTTCTACGACAGCGCCGGGCAATCAATCGCGGCGAATGACAACTGGCGGGAGGCGCCCAATGAGCATGAGATCATCGACACGACCATCGCTCCGACTGAGGAGAGCGAAGCCGCAATCCTGACTCGGGTCGATCCCGGGACCTACACTGCCGTCGTCCGCGGTGCGAACGACTCGACCGGCATCGGGTTGGTCGAAGTCTACGACTTGGAAACAGGATCGACCTCTAAGCTGGCGAACATCTCGACGCGCGGCCTGGTCCAAACCGATGAGGACGTGATGATCGGAGGTCTTATTCTGACCGGGAGCGAGCCGGTTAGCGTGCTGCTGCGCGCCATCGGGCCTTCGCTGCCATTGGCCGGCGCGCTGGCGAATCCGACCCTGGAATTGCGCGACGCGAATGGTGCGCTGCTGGCCTCGAACGACGATTGGCGCAGCGCGCAAGAGACTGAGATCATCGCCACCACCCTCGCGCCCTCGAAGGATTTGGAATCGGCCATTCTGCGGACACTTCCGGCCGCCAACTATACGGCGATCGTGC
Source organism: Verrucomicrobiota bacterium (assembly GCA_030856765.1). Taxonomy (GTDB): domain Bacteria; phylum Verrucomicrobiota; class Verrucomicrobiia; order Chthoniobacterales; family UBA10450; genus Palsa-1392. Next base: position 3,456 of record JALYOR010000378.1, read on the forward strand.
GCGGGGTCGATGGAACAACCGGCGTGGCGCTGGTGGAGGCATACAGTCTGTAGCCCCCGACGCTTCTTCATCCCGCAGATGCGGGCGGGTAAGCCTGTGCTACGCTCTCGCCGTGCAGGAAAAGCAATTTGATACCTCCGAACGCCTAACGAGAAGCGTCAACCGTCTCCCGGGCGAGAGCGTGGACGAGATGGAGCGCATTTTCGGCGAACTGCTCGACGCCGTAGGGGAGGATCGTCAACGGCAGGGCTTGCTCAAAACTCCGGGCCGGGCCGCCCGCTCCTTCGAGTTCCTCACCCAGGGCTATCGCCAGTCGGTCGAGGAAGTGGTGAACGACGCCATCTTCGATTCCGATGCGAGCGAGATCGTGATGGTCAAGGACATCGAGCTCTACTCGATGTGCGAGCATCATCTGCTGCCCTTCATCGGCAAGGCGCACGTCGCCTACATCCCGAATGGAAAAGTCATCGGTCTCTCCAAGGTGGCGCGGATCGTCGACGTCTTCGCACGACGCCTCCAGATTCAGGAGCAGCTCACGACCCAGGTGGCCGATGCCCTGATGGAGTCGCTTCATCCGTTAGGCGTGGCCGTTGTGATCGAGGCCAAACACCTCTGCATGATGATGCGTGGAGTGCAAAAACAGAACTCCGTTATGACCACCTCGTGTCTCCTCGGCAGTTTCAAGGAGGACGCCCGCACCCGCTCCGAATTCCTCGCGCTCCTCAAATGAGGGTGGGCGAAAAAGCCGCTGTAGCCGGGGACGCTGTCCCCGGC
>JALYOR010000379.1 GCA_030856765.1 Verrucomicrobiota bacterium
CGCCGTAGATCGCCTGGAAAAGATCGCTCTGCTCGACGTTGGTCGGCAGGCCGGTGCTCGGACCGCCCCGCTGGACGTTCACAATCAGGATCGGAATCTCGGCCATCGAAGCCCAGCCGATCGCTTCGCTCTTGAGCGAAATGCCGGGGCCAGCGCTGCCGGTGATGGCGAGATGTCCCGCGTAGGAAAAACCGAGCGTAATCGAGACAGCCGCGAGCTCGTCCTCGGCCTGGACGAAGAGTCCGCCGTATTTCGGGAATTCGCGTCGGAGCGTTTCCATGACCGACGACCACGGCGTGATGGGATAACCGGAACCGTAACGCACGCCGGCCGCAATGAGGCCGTAGGCGAGCGCCTGGTTGCCATCCATCGTGATCTGGTCGCGATCACCTGGTTTCTTGATGACCGGCTCAAACTGGTAGCGCGTGGCGAGGACGTTGCCGACCGGGTAGGCATAGCCGGCGGTGAAAGCCATGATCGCAGTGTTCGCGACGCTTTCGTCTTTACCGGTGAACTTCTCCTTGATCAGCGTGGTCAGTTTCTCGACGTCGAGATGGAAGACTTTCGCGATCAACCCAAGGACGAAGATGTTTTTGCCCTTGTCCTTCGCGGTGCCACCGAGCGCCTCGACGGTGAGGCCGGTGATCGGCACGCCGACGTAAACGTAGCGTTTGTCATCGAGGTTCGGCTCGACGTTGTCGGAGTCGTAAAGCAGGATGCCGCCCTCGCGCAGGAAATCGATGTGGTCCTGGTAGCTATGTTGGTAAAACGCAACGAGGAAATCGGCTTCGTCACCGGCGGAGAGGACCTCGCCCGAGCCGATGCGGACCTGGAAAATCGACGGCCCACCCGAAATGGTGGATGGGATCGTCATGTAGGTCATGACGTCCTGCGCGCTGCGACCGGCGAGACGGGCGAGGAAAGCGCCGGCGCTCTGGATGCCATCCTGCGAATTGCCGGCGAGACGAATGACCGCGTCGTCGATACTCTCGGGCCGGAGATCGGCGCGTTCGCCGGGTGGATTGGGGTGCGGAGCGCCGGCCGGAGCGCTCGGATCAGGTGTAACAGGAGTCGGATTCACGCAGGAAGAAAGTGGCGGTCAATAGAATAAGATTAGCCTGATACTCTTAGGCAAAGATGCCCCGATTGCCAGTGCGAATACCGGGCGGACCGGTCACAGCGCCGGTTTTCGACGCGACTTCCGCTTGCTCTGCAATTCCCTCTGCCCGTCAGTGACGACCATGGGCGGACTCGTCGTCAAACCTCGCGCACGCATCTTCCACGGCCACGACTGGGTCTTCAGCGGCGAGGTCCTGAAAGTCTTTGGTTCGCCCAATGACGGTGATGTCATTTCGCTCAAGGACGGGCGCGACCACCCAATCGGGAGTGCGATCTACAATTCCAAATCGCAGATCGTGGCCCGCCGTTTCTCGCGCCGGAAACAGAATCTCGATCTCGATTTTTTCCAACGCCGCATCGCGCAGGCGATCGAGTACCGGGCGCGGCGCGGGATCAATCCGCGACTCTGCCGGCTGGTCTGGAGTGAGAGCGACGGCTTGCCGGGTGTGATCGTCGATCGCTACGGCGACCATCTGGTGCTGCAAACACTCACCTTGGCAATGGACCAGCGCAAGGATTTGATCGTTAGGGCGCTGGAAGGCGACTCGATTATCGAGCGCAATGACGCGCCGGTCCGGCGGGCGGAGGGGATGGAATTGCAGAGCGGAATCCTGCGCGGCGATGCGCCGGGCGAGATCGAGATCGAAGTCGCGGGCCTGAGGTTACAGATCGATCTGCTCCATTCGCAGAAAACCGGGTTTTACCTCGACCAAATGCCGAACTACGAACTGGTCGCGCAGCATGCGACCGGACGAAGGGTGCTCGATTGCTTCGCCAGCCAGGGTGCTTTTGCGCTGGCCTGCGCACGCGCCGGGGCCACCCAGGTCGTGGGCGTCGAAGTCGGCGCGGAAAGCATCCGGGCCGCTCAAACCAACGCGGCCCGCAATCAACTCGAAGTCCGCTGGGTCGAGCAGGACGTCTTCCAATATTTGCGCGGGGCGGAGAAGGCCGAAGAGCGCTTCGATCTCATCATTCTCGACCCGCCCTCTTTCACCAAAACCAAGGGCGGCCTGCACGATGCGCTCCGCGGTTACAAGGAGTTGCACGTGCGCGCCTTCAAGCTCCTTTCGCCGGATGGAATGCTCGCAACTTTCTCCTGTTCGCATCACGTCGGGGCGGAGATTTTTGAGAAAATGATCGCGGATTCTTTGGTCGATGCGCGGCGTTCCGCCCGGCGCCTGCGCCGCTTCGAACAGGCGCTCGATCATCCCGTTCTCCCGACCTTGCCGGAGACCGAATATTTCCGCGGCCTGCTCCTCGAAATGATGCCCGGTCGTTAGGCAAGAACCGAAATTGTGATTTTTCGCGTCGAGGACAGTGAAAATTCTGGCAATCTCGGCGCGTCCATCTAATATCCCGGGCGTAGCGTCCGCCACACCTTACGCCATGCCTGAAAGACTCCGCCCAATCGAACAAATGCTTGAGCTTAACGAAGACGATAATGTCAGCACGGAGCACCTCGATTCGCAGGTGCAAAAGGCGCAGGAACAACTCCTGCAACTGAAGCGCCAGCAGGAACAGATCGAAAAACAAAAGCGCGAGCTCGAGGAATTGAGTCGCCGCCAGGAGGAGCTCGAGCGGGGCCGGGCCGAGATGACGGATAAGCTGACCCGCTCACTCGTGGTGCTGGAACGCGAAGCCTACGATGCGCAGAAAAAGCTCGAGCAGCTCCGCTCGACCCGGGAAAGCTTCAGTCAGCATCTGGAAGTGCTCGAATCGATCGATCCGCGCACTTGGAATCCGGCCGAACTGAACAAGGAATTGAGCCGCGCCCTGAGCACGGTGGACGACGCGCGCACCGAATACAGCCAGGGGCGCAGCCGCCTTCAAGCGGTTGCCGACGAGAACGGGAGCGTCCCGCTCCCAGAGACCGGCGGCGGCTTCGAGTCGAGCAACGGGATGTCGCACTCCTTCGGGCAATGGCTCCAGATCGGCCTCGCGTTTACCCTGCCGCTGATCGCCTTCGCGGCCATCGCTCTCCTCATTTTCCTCTACATGAACGGCGCGAGTCGTTAGGCGCACATGGCACGACGACGCGTTCCATCCAATACCCCACTCAATCAGAAGCAGCAGGAGCTCGCACAACGCGAAAGCGATCTGCGCCAGAAGATGGAAGACCTGCAACGAATGATCGCGGAAGCGCCGCGCGTGGCGCAGGAAAAAACGCGCCGCGAACGCGAGGAATTGCTCGAACGGGCGAGTGCCGGCGGGCGACGCCTCGATGTCTCGATCGCGCTCAATGACAAGCGCTACAGCGATTACGACCCCGCCCCGCGCCGGTCGCGTTCCCTCCGCAAACAGCGCCGCGAAGGCCGCCTCGTCTTCATCGTCCTCGCCATCGCGCTCTCGATAGCGATTCTTTGGATCGCGACACACCTGCAGTTCTAGAAGCCGGCAGGAAACCCAGGAAGGTTCGCCCTTGCGCTGAGATAGCGCACGCTACCGCTGGCGGGTCACGCAACCCAGGCTGGGCCTTCGTTAGGTTCGTGTCAGACACGCTCTTCGATCCTGGGATTATCCCACTCGTTAGGCCGTTTCTCGTGGTCCCGTGTCCTCTGCCATCGCCCGGCCCAACCTCATTGTTAGGCCGGTCGTTCTCGGTGTCGAGCCGGCTCGCATCAGGGACGCCGGTCACGATTGCGCCTTAGGCGGGGCGGGAGGGGCGGTTTTGGCGTCATTCTTGCCCGCCACGGCTTCGCCCCCGCTGTCGTTTCTAAGTCCTTCGAGAGCTGAACGCTTTGTCTTATAGGTTGTCGCACCTAACCGATAACCAATGGAGAAACATAAAGATTAAGAAAGCACGTCTGAAACTTCGAATCCTGCGGGAGACCATGGGGCTCGCGCTTGTTATCCCGTACCTGGCGGTCCATCACGTGCTGCACAAGAACAGGCCGCTAACAGCGCGGCCCCCGTTCTCGACCGGCGTTCGTTAGGCCACAGCTGCCAGTTGCGCATCGCGCCGGCGCACGATGAGGAGCGTGACAAAGGCGGCCAGAGCGCAAATAATCGCGCCGATCGCCAGGGTGGCCGAAGTTCCAACGTAATGGGCAAGCGCCCCCGCCTCCAGGCTGCCAAAGGGAATCATCCCGCCAAAAATCAGGGCCCAGATTCCCATCACCCGCCCGCGCATTTCGTCCGGCACGATCGTCTGCACGGTCGTATTCGAGGTGGAGAAGAAGAGCATCATCCCGAAGCCGGAGCCAGCCAGGCAGAGCACGGCGATGATCAGGTTGCGATTGAAAGAGAAGATCAGGAGCATGGTCGAGAAGAGCCAGACGCCGCCGAAGGCGAGTTTTCGCGACGAAATAGAGGTGCCAAAAGTCGCGGTCACGAAAGCGCCGATCAGAGCGCCCACTCCGCTCGCGCCTAACAAGAAGCCGTAGCCCTGCTCATCGAGGTGCAAGACATCGCGCGCGAAAGCCGGCATCAGGATCGAGTAGGACCAGCCGAAAATTCCGACAATGGCGAAGAGCGCGAAAATGGTCCGCACCCGCACGTGATTCCAGACGTAGCGGAAACCCTCGAGCGATTGCGCGAGCGGACCTCCACTGGCCGCGGCCGGGACGTGGGGCGGCAGGCGCATCATGAGAAGACCACTCAGGACCGCGAGGAAACTCACCCCATCGATAAAAAAGCAGAGCGCGATCCCCACTTTAGCCATCAGAAAACCGGCGATCGCCGGTCCGATGATGCGCGCCCCGTTAAACATCGCGCTGTTCAGCGAGATGGCATTCATCAGGTCCTCCCGGCTCGCGATCTCGACCACGAACGACTGCCGCGCCGGCATGTCGAAGGCCATGGCCACGCCGCCACAAAGACCGAGCACGATGATCTGCCACGGGCGGATGAGACCAGACCAGACGAGGCCGGCAAAAATGAACGCCAGGATCATCATGGCGACCTGCGTGCAGATGAGAACGGATCGCTTCGAGAAACGATCGGCCGCCCAGCCACCCAGGGTAGAGAAGAAAAGCATCGGAGCCGTCCCGGCCGCGGCGACGATGCCTAACAATGCTTTCGAACCGGTCAATTGGTAGACGAGCCAGCCCTGCGCGGTGCTCGTCATCCAGGTCCCGATGAGCGAGACGAGTTGGCCCCAGAAGTAGAGGCGATAATTGCGATACTGGAAGGCGGAGAAGGTCCGGCGCCACGAGACGCCCCCGGTCGCGACCCGGCGGGGCCGACCGGTCAGGTCTTCCGGCACATTGGCGGTGCGTTCGATCTTGTTTCCTGGCATGGCGGAGGAGAATTTCCTCGTCTCGATCGTCCCATAATCCAAGCGAAGAAATCTTGCCTAACGAAGCGTCGGCCAGCGCATTCCGGCAAAACCGATCTCCTCGACCCTTACGAACCAATGGAGAGATGCATTTTCTGGACAGAGCCGAAGGCGGACGCTTTCTCGCGGGCCATCTCAATCACCTGCGGGGTCGTCCCGATTTGCTCGTGCTCGCCCTGCCCCGCGGCGGCGTGCCGGTGGGTTTTGAGATTGCCCGCGCGTTGCACGCTCCGCTCGATGTTTTCATCGTCAGGAAACTGGGCGTGCCGGGACAGGAAGAACTGGCCATCGGAGCGATCGCGTCGGGAGACGTGCAAGTCTTGAACCCAAACGTCGTCGCGGCCCTCGGATCGGAAGCCGAAGCAACGATCGAAGAGGTGGCGGCGCGAGAGCGCGAAGAACTGCTCCGCCGGGAGCGACAGTATCGGGTTGGCCGGCCCCCGCTCGCGCTGAAGGGAAAGGCGGTCGTGCTGGTGGACGACGGGCTCGCCACTGGTGCGACGATGCGGGCCGCTGCCCGGGCGGTCCGCCAATGGCAACCGACACGATTGATCATCGCGGTGCCCGTCGGGTCGGCGACAAGTTGCTCCGAGATGCAAAGCGAAGCCGACGAAGTCATCTGCGCGTTGCAGCCCGAGCCGTTCTTCGGTGTCGGGCAGTCGTATGCCGACTTCCGTCAGGTGACCGACGAGGAAGCATGCACCCTGTTGGAGCGCCTAACGCTGGCCAGGAAGCCCGGCCAAACCACCACCTCGGCGGGGCGCGATTCAGAAGGGTGAAACATACGCTTCTCAGCAGCCTGGCTTTCCTCTCCCTCATGGCAGCCCGGATTTTGCCCGCGGGCACGGCCACCATGGAAACCGTCGCCAGCTTCCCCGAACAACAAGTGACCGGCGTGGCCGTCTCGAAGCGCGGCCGTATTTTCGTCAACTTCCCGAATTGGTCAGACAATCACACCGTCTCAGTCGCGGAAATCGTGCGTGGCGAACCGCACCCTTACCCTAACGAGGAGTGGAATCGCGCCGGAGCACCAGGCAAACATTTCGTCTGCGTGCAGAGTGTCTATGTCGACGAAAGCGACAGCCTCTGGGTGCTGGATCCCGCCGCACCCGGAATGAAGGAGACTGTCACCGGCGGACCGAAACTGGTCAAAATCGACCTGATCAAGAACGAGGTGGTCCAGACGATCCCTTTCGGCGAAAACGTCGCGCCGAAAAAGAGCTATCTGAACGATGTCCGGGTCGATACCAAAACGCAGACCGCCTACATCACCGACTCCGGTTTGGGCGCGATCGTGGTCGTCGATCTCCGGGACGGCAAAGCGCGGCGCCTCTTGGAAGGCGATCCTTCGACTCAGGCGGCGAAGGATTTCCAACTGGAGGTCAACGGCCGCACGTTGCTGACCGAGGATGGAAAACCGCCGCGAATCCACTCCGACGGGATCGCCTTCGATCCGCTGAGCGGATATCTCTACTATCACGCCCTGACCGGGAAGACGCTCTATCGAATCAAGACGACCGACCTGAAGAATCCTCGCCTAACGAAATCCGAACTGAGTGCCAGGGTCGAGACCGTGATTGAAACCCCTGCCCCGGACGGGATGGCGATGGGACCGGACGGGAGGCTTTATTTGACCGATGTCGAACATGGCGCGGTCCAGGCGCTGGACCTAAGAGAGAACCAACTCGTCAGCCTGTTGGCCGACGGTCGCCTGAGCTGGCCCGATAGTCTGGCCTGGGGGCCGGATGGTTCCCTTTACGTCACGACCTCGCAGATCCAGCAGATGCCGCGCTTTAATGGAGGCAAGGATATGCGCACCATTCCATATCGCGTCTATAAGATACTGGGTGCACGGGACGCACCCTAGAGGATTACAGTTCGGGATCGGGATGTCTTACATAGTCGTCTTAATGTCCTATCGGCCGGAGAACAAACTCTGGATTCTAGACAAACATGCGACCGAAAGAGATCGGCTTTGTCGGGTTCGATAACGTCACCGGATCCCATGTCACATGCCCAGCTGGTGCATTCGCCGCCGCCATGCTGGAAGATGGATTCGGTGGCCGTATTCCATGCTACAAAGGTTGGAGCATCGGCCTAACCAAGGAACCGTTCGTCACTGAGTCCGGCTTCGTGATTTATCCCCCAACGATCGCTCGCCACGGCGCCGCCGCTCGACACCATTATCATCGCGGGCGGGAGCGGTGCGCGCTGGCCGGAGGTGAGCGCCCAGTTGGGCGAATGGATTTTGACTCGGTACCCAAAAGTGCGCCTCAACCACGCGGCCTCTTTCCTCAAGGACGCTGGCTTTTTTACCTCAGGCGGCGGAACTTCTGGCATCGAAATGACGCTGGCACTGATCGAGGAAGATTGCGGCCATCAGGTGACCCGAAGCGTAGCCCGCGAGCTTGTCATGCGGTTGCGTCCGCCCGGCGAGGCGGACGACCATTACGAGGGAGCAAATTACCAGTCGGACCCGGCGGAACGCATCAGCGACCTGCCTTCCTGGATCCTCGCCCATTTGGAGGAGAGGTTGACCGTCGAGGCGCTGGCGGAGCGGGCCTGCCTCTGTCCGCGCCATTTCAGCCGGGTCTTTAAGCAAGTCTTCAACTCCACCCCGGCTGACTTCGTGGAAGAGATGCGCCTGAGCGAGGCGCGACGTCGTCTACTGGGGCTGCGCGCCACGGTCGAAAGCGTGGCCGAGAGCGTCGGTTTCAACAGCTCCGATGCTTTTCGTCGGGCTTTTGAGCGACGGGTTGGGGTCACCCCGACCGCCTTCCGCCGCAAGGCGGCCCATGCCATTTCCACGAAAGTGGTCCAACACAAACGCGCCGCCACCCGGTCCGCGCACAGCCACCTGAAGCACGCCGCCGCCTAGGAGCGAGCGACGGCAGATCAGAATAATCGAACCGGCTACAAAGCCCGTCGGACCGCGCGCCGGACCGTCTCGGTAATCCAGCCGTAAACCAAATGGGAAGCGAGCGCGTAGACATGCGTGGTGATCGGAATCTCCTTCGGCGGCTTTGATAATCCCGCTGCCGGCATGGCCAACTCATCCGCCAGCAGCCATACCCCTGTCCCAAAACCCGTGCCGTCAGCGATCGTAACGAATGGCACCACTTCCGCGAGCACGCCGTAGATCGCCGCCGAACTCGCGCCCATTCCATAATGAATCGCTTCGCCCGCCAGTGGTTTGTAATCGGCCGGCACTTTATGACCCGTGACTTTCTCGGCAATCGCGTTCGCCGCTTTCACTGTCGCCGGATCGGGCTTGCGACCACCGCGTTTCTTTTCGGACGACATGGCTTCCGCGGCACCGCTCCAGGCGGCCTGGAATTGCCCCATCAGAAACGATCCGAGCAAGCCGCCCGCTACGCCCGCGATCAGACCCTTCATTAGGTCGATCTCGCCATAGTCCGTGTCGTCGTAACTGATCATAATTCTTTCCTCGATTCGGGTTGCGTTTCCTCCTGCAACATATGCTGGAGATAAACGACATCCAGCCGTCGGCCAAATTTCGAGCCGACTTCGCGGAGCCGGCCGGCTTCCTGAAAGCGCAGCGACTTGAGCAAGGCCATGCTGCCGACCGATTCCTCGCAGGAGGCGGCCAGCAGGGTGTGGTAGCCTAACGATCGCGCACGTGCGACCAGGTCCTCGACTATGGCGCGACCGTAACCTCGCCGATGGCTGTCGTGGTGCACGTAAACCGTCAGCTCGATTGTGTCGCGATAAGCGCAGCGCGAACGAAAGGGCGAGAGCGCGCCCCAACCGACAATTTCCCCGCCGTCCTCCAGCACCGTGAGCGGCTGATTCAGCGGGCGGGTGCGCAGTTCTTCGACGCGCTCCTCAGTGGTTTCCTCGTCCACTTGGAACGTCGCCGCCGACGTGCGGACGTAGTGATTGTAGATCGCATTGATCGCTTCCGAATCGGCGAAGGTCGCAGGACGCGGGCGACGCATTTCTTTCACGTCGCCGTGGCTGTGGGCGCAGACTTCGTCGCACCAGGTTTCGATTTGGGCGCGGATTTCGTCCCGGATTTTGCGGACGGCCGCCAACTTCTCCTCGTGCGTTCCGGTCAAGGCCGAGGGATCCGGAAAGCCCCAGCGCAAACGGCGCGCCGGACCCGGGAAGATCGGGCATTTCTCGGCACTGGTCTCATCGCAAACCGTGATGACATATTCAAAAATTGGCCCGTTCTTCCAGAGATCGAAGACCCTGTGCGTCCCCTTGTGCGAAATGTCGATGCCCACCTCGGCCATCGTCTCGACCGCAAGCGGGTTAAGCATGCCAGGCTCGACGCCCGCACTCTGGCGTATTTGAGAATGTCGAGCAGAGCCTTCTTCATTGAACCGTTACTTCAGCGGATCGGCCTGGGGCTCGAGATTCAGTTCGCGCCGCCGCCAGAGGAAATAGATGGTGGGAATGATGAGCAGAGTAAGAATGGTCGAGCTGATCATTCCGCCACCATGGGAGCTGCGATCCGTTTCATCGTGTCGGCGCCGGTGCCGTGGCTCCACATGATCGGGAGCAGGCCGGCGATGATCGCGGTTACGGTCATCATCTTGGGACGGACGCGCTGGACCGCGCCGTACATGACCGCTTCATAAAGATCGCCCGAGGTCGGACGGGAGCTTCGCTTCTTCAGGTTCTCCCAGGCTTCGTCGAGGTAGACAATCATGACCACGCCGGTCTCCGCCGCGACGCCGGCGAGGGCGATAAAGCCGACCGCGACCGCCGCGCTGTAGTTGTAGCCTAACAAGTAGAGGAGCCAGACGCCGCCGACGAGCGCGAAGGGGACGCTCAACATCACGATGAGCGATTCCGTGATGTTGCGGAAGTTGAGGTAGAGCAAAAGGAAGATGAGGAGAAGCGTGATCGGGACGGCGATGCGCAGGTTCTCGCGCGCCTTGAGCAGGTATTGGTATTGTCCGCCCCACTGGATGTAATAACCGGCCGGCAATTTGATATTGTCGGCGATCAGTTTCTTCGCGTTCTCCACGTAGGTGCCGAGATCGATCCCGGCAGTGTCGACAAAAACGAAACCTGCCAGGACGCCGTTCTCATCGCGGATCGAAGGCGGCCCCGTGCTCAAGCCGATCTCGGATGGCGGGATGTTCAATCCCAGGGTCCGATGAATTCGGTCTCACCACGAGAAGTACGGAGTAGTTCGAGTTCGTCTCGCGCTGCACCTGCGAGTGGTGAATGCCGTGCATGCGCGAGGTAACGAAGACTTTGCTGAGCATCCGCTCGAGCCGGATCGGCAGCCTAACGTTGCTGTGCTGGAAAAGCGTGTTGACCTGGAAGACCAATTCGTAAGCCGCGAAAGCCGGCGCGGAAATGCCGATAAGCGCCACTTGGACGACGCGGAAGACCGCCGAGATCGCGACCTCTCCGAAGTGAAACCGGAAGCCGGTTGAGACATCGAGGTCGGCATCGCTATGATGCACGTTGTGGAAGCGCCAGAGAAATCCGCTGCGGTGGTTCAGCCAATGCCACCGGTAAAAGCTCAGGTCCATGAGCAGAAACGCGATGATAAATTGCACCGCGGCGGGCAGCGGGACGACGTGGATCAACCCGAACGATTTCACGTTCGCCCACTGCAACGCCGATTGCGCGGCCGGCCTAACGAGCATCCCGGCAACGACGAAGGCCAGCGCCGAAAAGCAGAGAATAACGAACAGACGCGCGACCAACTCCACCTTGTGTGCGCGTAACGGACCAATCGTTCCACGATAAAGAACGCGGCGAACAGGCTGCCGACGATAAGAAGAGTGATAAGCAGGTGTCATCGGCCAAACCATTTTCGTCGAGTGACCCGGAGTTGCGCTCAGTATTTTGCCGTCTCACTGGGACAAGGCGGGGGTGAGAATCGGCGGACTGAAAGGGGTCTCCTGTTTCTTCAGACCCCGCTTTTTCCACAGGACAAAGATGACCGGGTAAATCAGTAGCTCCATGATCGCGGAGGTGACGATGCCGCCGATCATCGGCGTCGCGATCCGTTTCATGACATCGGCGCCGGCTTCGGTGGCCGGCGACCACATGATCGGGAGCAAACCAAACAGAATTGCGCAGACGGTCATGATCTTGGGCCGGATCCGTTGCACCGCCCCTTCGATGACGGCATCGTGCAGATCCTTAAAATTGTTCATCCGGCCTTCCGCGCGAAACTTTTCCCAGGCGTGATCGAGATACAAAAGCATGACCACCCCGGTCTCGGCATCCAGCCCGGCGAGCGCAATAATGCCGACCCAGACGGCCACGCTCATGTTGTAGCCTAACAAATAGATGAGCCAGAACGCGCCCACGAGCGAGAACGGCACGGCCAGCAGGACGATGAACGTCTTGATGACCGACTTGGTGTTCATGTAGAGCAGGACAAAAATGATCAGGAGCGTGAACGGGATCACGATCTTGAGCTTCTTCATCGCGGCCTGGAGATATTGAAATTGCCCCGCCCACTCACTGTAGTAACCCGGCGGATACCTCACGGTCTCGTGCAACTTTTCCGACGCGCGGCGCACATAACCGGCGAGGTCGCTCGTCGTGATGTCGACAAAGACGAACCCGACCAATTGCCCGTTCTCGTCGCGGATGGAGGGCGGCCCGGTTTTGTAACTGATGTCGGCCAGCATCGAGATCGGCACCTGCGCGCCGGCGGGTGTTGCGACCAGGACGCGCTTGAGCGCGTCGAGGTCATCGCGGAAATCACGCGCGTAACGCACGCTGATCGGGTAACGCTCGCGCCCTTCCACGGTGGTGCTGATGGTCTTTCCGCCGATCGCACTTTCGATCACGTCGTTGACCGCGCCGACCGTCAGGCCATAGCGCGCAGCGGTCTCCCGCTGGACCTTGAAATCCAGGAAATAACCGCCGGTCGTACGTTCGGCGTAGACGCTCCGCGTGTCGGGAAAATCCGTTAGGGCTTTTTCGATCTGGAGGCCGATCTTTTGGATCTCGCCCAGGTCTGGTCCGAAAATTTTAATCCCGAGTTTGCTCCGGAATCCGGTCGTCAGCATCTCGGTCCGGGTCTGGATCGGCATCCAGAAGATGTTCGCCATCCCGGGCGTCTTGATGTTGGCGTTCATCTCGGCGGTGAGCTTGTCCCAGGTCATTCCGGGCCGCCATTCGTTAGGCGGTTTTAAGGTTAGCACCGTCTCAAACATTGAGAGCGGCGCCGGATCGGTCGGCGTTTCGGCCTGCCCGGCCTTGCCGAAGACGCGGGTCACCTCGGGGATTTTGAGCAGCATCCGATCCTGGATTTGCAGGATCTTGGTAGCCTCGGTGATCGACATCCCGGGCACCGCCGTCGGCATGTAAAGCATCGTCCCTTCGTTCAAGGGTGGCATGAATTCCGAGCCGAGTTTTTGAAATGGAAAGATCGTGAGCACGAGAATGATCGCGGCCGCGATGAGCGTGGGCCAGCGATGGCGCAGGACGAAATTAACCAGCGGCCGATAAGCCCAAATGAGGAAACGATTAACCGGGTTCTTGGCTTCCGGCCGGATTTTGCCGCGAATGAGCAGCGTCATCAGGACCGGCACGAGCGTGACGCCGAGGAGGGCGGCGAAGAACATCGAGAAAGTCTTGGTGTAGGCGAGCGGCTTGAAGAGCCGGCCCTCCTGCGCCTCGAGCGAGAAGACCGGGATGAAGCTCACCGTGATGACGAGGAGCGAGAAAAAGAGCGGGCGCCCAACGCTCTTGGCGGCCGCGATGACAGTGGCGACGCGTTCCTTTCCGTTAGGCTCGCGGCCGTGTTCCTCCCGAAAATGCTCGAGGAACTTGTGCGCGTTCTCGACCATGATGATGGCCGAATCGACCATCGCCCCGATCGCGATCGCGATCCCGCCGAGCGACATGATGTTGCTCGTGAGATCGAGCTTCAGCATCGGGATAAAGGAGAGAACGATTGCGATCGGCAGGGTGATGATGGCGACGAAAGCCGAGCGCAGGTGCCAGAGGAAAATCACGCAGACGAGCGCGACCACGATGCTTTCCTCGATCAACTTCCATTGCAGGGTCGAGATGGAATTTCGAATCAGCGTGCTGCGATCGTAAGTCGGCACGACCTTCACGCCCGGCGGGAGCGAGCTCTTAATCGCCTCGAGTTTTTTCTTGATCCCGTCGATGACGTTGAGCGCGTTTTCGCCGTAGCGCATAACGACGATGCCACCCACGGTTTCGCCTTTGCCATCCAGCTCCGCGATCCCGCGTCGGATGTCGCCGCCCATATGGACGGTGCCAACATTCTTCACATAGACCGGCGTGCCGTTCTCCACCTTGAGCGGGATGTTTTCGATGTCCTCGATGCTCTTGATGTAGCCGCGGCCACGGACGTAATACTCAGTCGTCGCAACCTCGAAGGTTTTGCCGCCGACATCGGCGTTGCTATCCTTGATTTTCGCGACCACGTCGGAGAGCGGAATGCCGTAACCAAGCAATTTATTCGGATCGAGATCGACCTGGTATTGCTTCACGAAACCGCCGATCGAGGCGACTTCGGCGACGCCCTTCACCGACTCAAGGGCGTAACGAAGATTCCAATCCTGGAAAGAGCGCAGCTCGGCCAGGTTGTGCTTCCCGGTTTCATCCACGATTGCGTACTCGAAGACCCAGCCCACCCCGGTCGCGTCGGGGCCGATCACCGGGTTCACACCTTCCGGGAGCGAGCCGCGGACCGAGTTCAGGTATTCGATCACGCGCGAGCGCGCCCAATAGATGTCGGTCCCGTCCTGGAAAATCACGTAGACGAAGGACTTCCCGAACATCGATTCTCCCCTAACGAACTTAACCTTGGGCGCGGCGATAAACTTGGTCGAGATCGGATAGGTGATCTGGTCTTCGATCAGGTCGGGCGAACGTCCATCCCAATCGGTATAGACGATCACCTGCACGTCGCTCAGGTCGGGGATGGCATCGAGCGGCGTCTGCCGGATCGCCCAGATCCCGGTCGCGATCCCGAAGAGGACGAAAATGATGACGAGAAATTTGTTCCGCGCACTCGCCGCAATGACGCGTTCGATCAGCGGCGCGGTAGTCGCTTCCCTGGGCTCGCCGGCCTCGTTTACCATGACTTCAACGCTCCCTGGATTTTCGATTCGGCGTCGATGAGGAAATTGGCGCTCGCAACCACGCGTTCGCCTTCCTTCAGGCCGCTCTTCACGGCGTAGACGTTTCCGTATTTCCCACCGAGCTCGAGAAAGCGCGGCTCGAGTTTGCCTTCACCCTTGTCGACGAAAGCGATGTTGCGCTTGCCCGTCGGCATGATCGCGCTCACCGGGACGACGAGCGATTTTCCCATGTCCATTTCGAGCAGGACATCGACATACATGTCCGGCTTGAGTTTCAGTTCCGGGTTCTGGATATCGAGCCGCACCCGGCCGGTACGTTTCACGTCGTTGATGAACGGATCGACGAGCGAGAGCTGGCCTTTGAATTTCTCGCCGGGATACGAATCGGAGGTCACTGTCACTTCCTGACCCACTTGGAGCATCGGGAGTTCTTCCTGGTAAAATTCGCCCCAGACCCAGACGACCGAGAGATCGGCCACGTCGACCAGGGTGTTTCCCGGCGCGATCGTCATCCCCTGCGTGACGGGCAAGGTCTGCACGATGCCGTCCATCTTCGCGAGAATCGGGAGCGACTCTTCAGCGTGGCGCGACTGCTCGATCTTTGCGACCTGTTCGTCGGTGATATTCCAAAGTCGCAGGCGGCGTTCGGCCGATTCGATCAGGCTTTGCGCGTCGCCGTGGACGGAGCGCGCGCCTTTCGGGGAGTTATCGCGCATCCTGAGGAGGTCGATCAGCTCGCGCTGTGTCGTGAGTAATTCGGGGCTGTAGAGAGTCATCAACACCTGTCCTTTCTTGACGATCTCTCCGGGGGCGCTGACCCCGAGCTCCTGCACGTAACCGCCCGCACGAGCGACCACCCGCCAGACTCTTTGTGTATCAGGCGCTACTTTGCCGACCGCGCGGATGGTGTGGTTGAGCGGCTTGGTTTCGACCGTGGCGTAAGTGACGCCGATCTGCTGCTGACGCTCCATCGGGACGCGGAACTCACTCGGCTTTTCCGGAGCCATGTCACCTTTGCTCCCGCCGGACATCCCCGGCATGCCCGCCATGTCGCCGCCCTGCTTGTCGTTAGGCTGAGAAGCGGTCGGCTCTTTCGTCGCCGCGGGCGCTCCGCCGGGCGTCTCGCGTTTAAGAACCGGCACCAGGTCCATCGCGCAGATCGGGCACTTTCCCGGATCCTTCGCGTGCACCGAGGGATGCATCGTGCAGGTCCAGTAATCGATGTTGCTCTCCTTGCCCCCGGCAGCGCCGTGTTTCGAACAACCCGAGAGCAACGCGACAACCAATAAAACGATCGCCAAAGAGCGACCAAATGTGCGCAAATAAGTCTTCATTCTGAACGTTCCTTTCCACTGAAATTCTGCCGCGCCGTCGCGTCACCGAGGCCGACGATCGCGTCGAGTTCGGCCAGCCCGATGCGGTATTCGGCGAGGTAATTAAGGGTGTTGGATTCGATGTCCTGCAAGACGCGCTCGGCACCGATCAGTTCGAGAAAGTTCGCACTGCTCGCTTCGTAGGCCGCGCGCTGCGATTTCAACGTCTGGCTGGCCAGCGGCAAAATTTTATCGCGACAAAGTTCGTAGTGATGCGCGGCGGTCTCGATTTTCTTGAGCTGATCGCGCACCAGGCCCAGCGTCTCGCTGCGGGCGGCATCGAACTCCTGCTGCGCGGCTTCGAGATTCCGCTGTGCCTCCGTGATCCCGGCCGAATATTTTCTCGGGTTCAGGAAGGGCAGACCGATGGAAACGCCCACGTCCAACTCGCTCACCGCTTGCCCGGTATCGTTGTAACGGCCGGCTTTGACATTGAGCGACGGGTCCGGGAGCCGCTGACGACGCGCCAGCTGCACCCGCGCTTTCTCGGCTTCGATCCGGTTACGCACCCGCTGGATCTCGGGACGCGCTTCCAGGGCGACGCGCTGAAGCTCGCCTAACGAGTGAGGGATTTCTTCGAAAGTGAGCGACGCCGGAGCCCCGAGCGGCGCCTGCGCCGGGCGGTTCATGAGCACGTTCAGCTCCGTTTGCGCTTCGGAGATGCGGCGCAGGATATCCGCCTGGATATCGTCGAGGCGGGCGCTGTCGGTCTTGGCGGTCAGGATCTCCGCCTGCCGCGCGTTTCCGACTTCGTAGCGGGCCTGGCTCAAATTCGCGAACTGGTCGAGCAGCCCGACATTGCGCCGGTTCACTTCCAGCTGCGCATACTCATTCGCAAGCCGGTAATAAGCAGCCCGCGCCCGCGCGACGACGTCGAGCTGGGTGCGGCGCAAATCTTCAAACGCCTCGCCGGCATCCGCCGTCGCGGCGCGCGCCCGGCTGCGATTCTTGCCGGTCAGCGGCAGTTCCTGTTCGAGCGCCACGGTCTGGTCGGTAAATCCGTTTGGATTGATGTTCACGAAACGGGCAACAACCGACTCCCCGCGCAGCCGCAGATCTTCCCAGGCGGCGGCCTGCGGGACGCGCGCCTTCATCGCCTGCCACCTGGCTTCTGCGGCTTTGACGGAAGGATTGCGTTCGGCGACCACGAGGGTCACCTCGCGCAACGAAAGTCGTCCCTCCCGTCCCACCCGGTCGGGCGGTTCAGCGGTAAGAGATGTAGTGACAAGTAAGCTGCAAAAAAATAGATTCGTTAGGTTCATTGATTCAAAGGGTCCGGACGTGACTGTCCTGAATGAGTGCCGGGAAATCGGCACACTGCGCGTGTCAGCGCCCTTGAATCAGATGAGGAAGATGCCGGTCACCGAGAGGGGCGGTGGCGAATGGGCAACGAGAGACGGTCGCGACGGGAGCGCGACGCGAGGTGCCGTGGGGAAAACGATTGGACTAACGAACTGGCTGGGAGGAGGAACGGTGGCGGGCGCGCTGGCTACTGCCGTCGTCGGGGTGGAACGATGTTGCGCGGTGTCACCCGAGATGACACAGCAGCTCATGGCAGCGCAACAGCTATCGACCAGTGAGGCCTGATGCGCGGCGGGATCCGGGCAGCAACCCAAACTCGCGGCGTTCACCGCCGCCTGCACGAGGGCAAGGCCGATGGCGAGCGCGAGAAGGAGCTTGCCGAACATGCCTTCTTTGTAGCACAAATCCGGCCGCAGTCGAGGATCACGACGCCTCTGCCGTAGCCTCCGCCATCCGCTTGGGCGCCCGCTATCCTCGCTTAAAAGCGCATCGCGCATGGATTCCCCTCTAAGCCGCGCGCCGGCTCTTGCGCAGATGGAGAAAGAGAAAGGTGGCGAAAATCGCGAGCGCGACGAGATCGAGCCAGCTGGTGTAATTCCACGAAATCTTTGTCTCCTGCACCGCGCTCGCGGCGCGTTCGCCTTTTGGCAGCAGACCGAAGAGACTAAAAAGCAAGTCGACCTCGATCCCGGCCGTCACCATGGCGGTGAAGAAGATGCCGGTGATCCAAATCGCGGTGCGGGCCCCGTAATATTTTCCGTAGATGATGATGAGCGGCACGACAAGCAAGTCCGCGGCCAACTGATGGCCCATGTTCCATCTACTCGCCTCTGCACGATGTCGAGCGCGCGCTGCCGCTTCTCCGGCGCGGCTTCATCGAAGGCATAGACCAGCACGTTGGAATCGAGAAAAATCTAGCGCTCATTCATTTCTTCACGGGTGAATTTCCGGCCGGCATTTACCCGCCCTTCGAGCCGGTGGAAAAGACCGTCCACCTCGGCCTGTCGCCCGCGCTCTTTGCGGCCCGCGATCTCAGCCAGCCAATCACGGAACATTTGATTCAAGGTGGTGTGATGCGTGCGAGCCTCGGCGGGCGCTTTCTCAATCAAGTCCTCCTCTGCGCTCATTTCGCACGAATATAGTGCGCACAGCTAATGGGCTCGATCCTCATTTGCTGCCTGGCGTAGCTGTTGGCATTTGCCAGCGGACAGCGGTTCGCTCACTTGGCTCCCTTCATCACGCACTCGGTGGTCCAAAGATTTAGCCCGACGCCAGTCTTTTGTGACCAATTTTCTCAAACGGAAGATCTAGCGAAGACGTTCAAGGCCGGACGGAACAGAGACGAAGCGCGTTCGCGATCACGGAGACGGAGCTCAAGCTCATGGCGGCGCGGGCGATGATGGGGATGAGGAGGATGCAGAACCAGGGGATGCCGGCCGCGATTGGGAGGCCTAACGAATTCTAAACAAAGGCGAAGGAGGTTCTGCCCTCGCCTGAATCTAAGCACCGCTCACTATACCGCCATCAAGGGCAGAAGTAGTGCATTCGGAATCTCCGTATCGAGGGTCGCTAGCTTCAACCCGTTTTTCTCCGCCAGCCGTGCCAGGTGCGCATCTGTCGTATCGGCGGGGCGCCGGCACCAGTCGGGCCAGACAGTACCACTGACGTCGTCAGGCAGGAAACGATGTCGGTCGCCGAGCGACTGCAGCATGCTTTCCAATACTTCTGCGGCCTCGGAGATGGTGACGCGTCCGAGACCTCGCTGCACTGCGACCCGCACAAATCCGATTTCGGGTATGGGCGAGGTTGCCAGTTTGACACGCCGTCTCTTCTTTTGCGCAGCGATCCAATGCACAGTCCGCCGGTGATCGACGTGGTCCTGCCAGCCCCACGCCACCAGCACGTTCACATCCAGAAGGAAACTCACGGAAAATCCGCCAGCATTTCTTTGGTGGAGGTAACAGTCAAAGGGGGCCGGTCGGCAGCCGACTGGAAAATGGTGGCACCGGTCACGCGACAGCGGCCTACCTCAGGTTTGGCCGCTGCGGGCGCCGGCACGGCCGCCCGGCGGCGAAGGTATTCCGAAACCGAAACCCGCTCACGACGTGCCTTCTGCCGGATGCTCCGCGCTTCGTTATCCGTCACTTTGAAGGAAAGGGTCGTCACGGTATTATCGTAATACCCGAACCGGTCTTCTTCAAGAGAGAAACAAGGAAGAATTCAAAGCTCGACTTTGCGCAGGCGGAGCGCGTTCGCGATGACCGAGACCGAGCTGAGGCTCATGGCGGCGCCAGCGATGATCGGGCTCAGCAAAATCCCGAACCAAGGATACAAAATGCCGGCGGCAATCGGCACGCCTAACGAATTGTAGATGAAGGCGAAGAAGAGGTTCTGGCGGATGTTGCTCATCATGGCGCGGCTCAGCCGGATCGCTTTCTCGATTCCGCGCAGGTCGCCTTTTAGGAGCGTAATGCCTGCGCTTTCCATCGCGACATCCGTGCCGGTGCCCATCGCGATGCCAACGTCGGCCGCGGCCAGCGCAGGCGCGTCGTTGATTCCGTCGCCCGCCATGGCGACGACGAGTCCGCTGTCGCGCAGGCGGCGAACGCGGTCGTTCTTGTGTTGCGGTTCGACGCCGGCTTCGACTTCGTCGATCCCGAGCTGAGCGGCCACGCGCCGGGCGGTGCGCTCGTTGTCGCCGGTGAGCATGATGATTTTGAGGCCGAGCTTGTGCAGTTGTTCGATCGCGCCCGGGGTCGATTCCTTGATCGGGTCGGCCACGGCGATGAGGCCGGCGGCGCGCTCATCGACCGCGACGAAGACGACCCCGCTGCCCTCGTCCTGCAACCTGGCGGCGTTCTTTTCGAGTTCATCCACGCCGCTCACATTTTGTTCGCGCAGAAACTTCGGTTTGCCGACGAGGACGCGGCGTCCGTTGACCTCGCCGCTGACGCCGCCGCCGGTGGTCGACTGGAAATCGCTCACCTGCCCCGCGCTCAGCCCGCGCTCTTTAGCGCCCGCCACGATGGCCGCGGCGAGCGGATGTTCGCTATTGCTCTCGACCGCCGCGGCCAGGATGAGCAGATCTTCTTCCGAGATCCCTTCGTTAGGCTCGCCACCGGGCGAGTCCGTCCGAACGGCGGACAAAATCTGCGTCACGACCGGCCGGCCCTGCGTCAGGGTGCCGGTTTTGTCGACCACCAGCGTGCGCACCTTTTCCATGAGCTCGATCGCCTCCGCTTTCTTGATCAGAACCCCGGCCTGGGCTCCGCGCCCGACCCCGACCATGACCGACATCGGCGTGGCCAGCCCGAGCGCGCAGGGGCAGGCGATGATGAGGACGGCCACCGCGTTCACAATGCCGTAGGCAAAGCGCGGCTCGGGTCCGAAGATGGCCCAAAGAATAAAAGTGAGAATTGAAATCGTAATGACGGCGGGCACGAACCAGCCCGCGACCTTGTCGGCCAGCCCCT
>JALYOR010000381.1 GCA_030856765.1 Verrucomicrobiota bacterium
CCTCACCGAGGCGCATAAGGCGATCGCCCGGATGGGTCAGCTACGTGATGCCACGACTGATCCGAAGTTTGATTTCTTCAAGAAGCATCTCGACCTGCAAATGCTGGCGGCCTCCGCTTGGATCGCCTACGGCGAGGGTAAGAAGGATGAGGCGGCGAAATGGTTGCGCCAGGCGGCGGATGCGGAGGACCTTCTCGGCAAGCATCCGGCGTCGCCGGGCGCGCTCGTGCCCGCCCGCGAACAACTCGGCAACCTGCTCCTGGAAATGGATCGGCCGAAAGATGCGCAGCAGGAATTCGCGGCGGCGCTGAAAATTTATCCAGCTCGTTTCCGCAGTTTGTACGGAGCGGCCAAAGCCGCGGAGCAGGCTGGCGAGACCGAAAGTGCGCGCCGTCGCTTCGCGCAGCTCGCCAAGCAAACCGCGAAGGGTGACGCCTCTCGCAGCGAGCTGGCGGATATCCGATCGAATCGCGGCGAGTAGGAAACGGGAGGTCATGCTCCCGCATGACCAGGATCGGCCTAACGACTCGGGACGGCGTTTCCCAGACGCCGCACGGAAAGAAGCTTCGCCGGTTGCCGAACCCGTCGGTCCAGCCTTTCTTGAGAGATGAAACTTCGCGCCTTTATTTTCGCTCTGCTCTGCGCAGCACTCGCCACCGGAACTCTCCACGCTCAGGATTGGGCGAAGGAGAAGCTCAACAAATCGCCACGCCATAGCGAGTGGGTCGACCTGAAACACGACGGCCGTACGGTGAAAGCCTTCGTGGTTTATCCCGAGGTGAAAACGAAGGCACCGGCGGTGCTCGTGATCCACGAAATCTTTGGCCTCACGGATTGGGCGAAATGCCTGGCCGACGAAATTGCCGCCGCCGGTTACATCGCGATCGCGCCCGATTTGCTGACTGAACCGGGCAAGGATACGAGCAGTTATCCGGATCAAGACGCGGCCATCAAGGCGGTCTCGGCGCTAAAGTCGGACCGGGTTTTTCCTGATCTCGACGCCGCAGCCGATTACGTGACGAAGCTGCCGGCCGCCAATGGTGCTCTCGCGGTGACAGGTTTCTGCTGGGGCGGAGGCTGGTCGTTTGGCTACGCCAATCACAACCCGAAGCTGAAGGCGGCTTACGTTTTCTACGGCCCCGGTCCGGAGTCGAAAGAGGACGCGGCCAAAATCAAATGCCCGGTCTACGGTTTCTACGCGGAGGACGATGCACGGATCGGCGCGACCATCCCGAAGACGACCGAGATCATGAAGTCGTTAGGCAAAACCTACGAGCCGGTGACTTATGCGGGGGCCGGCCACGGTTTCATGCGCGCCGGGGAAGCACCTGATGCCAAGCCAGCCAACGCCAAGGCGCGCGACGACGCCTGGACCCGCTGGAAAACGCTGCTCGGCAAATTGTAGGGCGGGCGCTTCGCCTGCTCAGTTTCCAAATCGCGCGCGTCGTAAAGCGGCCGACACGGCCGCCGCTACACTCGGCCGCCCTTCCAGAGCGCGGCGTCGAGAATCGACCACAGATGGATCAACCACCCGAGGAGCACGATCCAGAGCACGGCCGCGAGCACAAACTGCACGATCGCCATGAAAAGCCTGCCTTGGATCAATTGCCCGAGGCCGGGGATGAAAAAGCTGCAGAGAGCTGCAATGACGTTGCTGGTCGAACCTTGTCCTGCCATCCTTATTTTTACCGTCAATCTGGCGGTCCGACAAGGGACGATCGCAACGCGCCGGCGACGCGGCGGAAGAATCACTCGACTTGAGTAAGTCGCCGCTGGCACACTTCGCGGCGAAATGACCGCGACCGGCTCACCATTTCCCCGATTGGAATCCAACGCGCTGATCAATGACGATCTCGCGCCCGTCCCCGCGGCGGGCCGGACCTGGTCGCTCTGGAGCATCGCCGCGCTCTGGGTCGGGATGGCGATTTGCATCACCACCTACACCCTGGCCAGCAGCTTGATCGAGCAAGGGATGAACTGGAAGCAGGCCGTGCTGACCATCCTCCTCGGCAACCTGATCGTGCTCATCCCGATGACGCTCAACGCTCATCCGGGCACCGCCTACGGCATCCCTTTTCCGGTTCTGATTCGCGCTTCCTTCGGCACCCTCGGATCAAATATCCCCGCCCTCATGCGCGCGCTGGTCGCTTGCGGTTGGTTCGGCATTCAAACCTGGATCGGCGGCGCGGCCATCTATGCCATGGCGGCGATCATCTTCGGCTTCGACCCGACGCAAAAGACGGCGCTGCCGATCATCGGCATCTCAGGCGGCGAATTCCTCTGCTTCCTCATCTTCTGGGCGATCAACATTTTCGTGATCGTGCGGGGGATGGACTCGATCAAGTGGCTCGAGATTTTTGCCGCGCCGTTTTTGATCCTGACCGGTGTCGGGCTGCTCGTCTGGGCGGTGGTCGCGGCCAAAGGCTGGGGTCCGATCTTCGCCCAGCCATCGAAGTTCCAGTCGTTAGGCGAGTTCTGGCCGGTCTTCACCGCCGGCCTGACCGCGATGGTCGGCTATTGGGCCACGCTTTCGCTCAACATCCCCGATTTCTCCCGCTTCGCCCGCTCCCAGCGCGACCAGATCGTGGGGCAGGCAATCGGTTTGCCGCTTTCGATGACCTTTTATGCCTTTATCGGCGTGGCGGTGACGAGCGCGACGGTCGTGGTTTTCGGCAAAGCGATCTGGGATCCGGTGCAACTGATGCAGCGTTTTCACAGTCCGATCCTCTCCGTCCTCGCCCTCGTCACCCTCACCATCGCCACGCTCTCGACCAACATCGCGGCCAACGTCGTCTCGCCCGCGAACGATTTTTCCAACCTCGCGCCGCGCCTGATCAGCTTCAAAAACGGCGGCATCCTCACCGGGATCATTGGCATCCTGATGTTTCCCTGGAAACTCTACGCCGATCCGAGCGGCTACATTTTCACCTGGCTGATCGGCTATAGCGCATTGTTAGGCCCGATCGGCGGGATCATGATCGCGGACTACTTTGTCTATCGGAAACGGCAGCTCGACGTGACCGCGCTCTATGATCCGAAAGGCCGCTATCGCTACACCGGCGGCTTCAGTGGGGTGGCGATCACCGCGCTGGTGCTGGCGGTCTTGCCCAACATCCCGGGCTTCCTCGTCACGATCAAAGTTCTCGGCCCGTCGTCGGTCGCACCGATCTACCTTTCGCTCTATCGCTACGCTTGGTTCGTTGGCTTTGCCCTGGCTTTCATCATTTATCTCGCTTTGCGCAAGATGACCGCGCGGGAGCAGGAGCCCGGGTAGCTACGACCACAATTCTGCTGCGCTTTTGCACGGGGCATTCATAATAGCGCCTCGATTCAAAACCTCAGCCAAATGCCAACACCTGAACTGCCGCCCTTCGACCATCAACCGCAGCCCTATGCCGGACCGTCGTCTGACGAGATCCTGCGGTTGCGCAAAGAATTCCTGAACCCGGGAATCTTCCTCTACTACAAAAAGCCGCTCACGCTCGTGGAGGGAAAAATGCAATACGTCTGGGACGAAACCGGCCGGCGCTATCTCGACGCGCTGGGCGGAATCGTCACGATCAGCGTCGGACATTGCCACCCCGACGTGGTGGAAGCGGCGCGGAAGCAAAACGAGCTGCTCCAGCATTCGACCACGATCTACCTGCATCCCAACATCGCGCAGTACGCGGAGAAGCTGGCCTCGAAGATGCCGGGTAACCTGAAGGTCTGTTATTTCGTCAACTCCGGCTCGGAGGCGAACGATCTCGCCATGCTGATGGCACGCGCTTACACCGGCAATTACGACATGATCGCGTTGCGCAACGCCTATCACGGCGGCAACGCCTCCGGCATGGGATTGACCGCGCATGCGACCTGGAAATTCAATGTCCCGCACAGCTTCGGCGTGCATCATTCGATTACGCCGGATCCGTTCCGCGGCGCGTGGGGTCACGACAATCCGGATGCGGGAAAAAACTACGCGGCCGATGTGAAGAATCTGATCGACTACGCCACACCGGGCCAGATCGCCGGGTTCATTGCGGAGTCGATCCAGGGCGTCGGCGGCTGCATCGTCTTCCCGGATGGATACCTGAAGCATGCCTACGAGCATGTGCGGGCGGCGGGCGGCGTCTGCATTGCCGACGAAGTGCAATCCGGTTTCGGACGCACTGGCACGCACTATTGGGGCTTCGAAACCCAGGGTGTCCTTCCCGATATCGTTTGCATGGCGAAAGGCATCGGCAACGGCTGCCCATTAGGAGCGGTCGTCACCACCCCCGAGATCGCGGCGGCCCTTTCGCAGCGCATTCATTTCAACACCTTCGGCGGCAACCCCGTCGTCTCAGCCCAGGGCAAAGCCGTCCTCGAAGTGATCGAGCGGGAGAAGCTGCAAGCCAATTCCCTTGCGATGGGAAATCACCTCTCGGCCGGATTGCAGCGGCTCCAGGAAAAACACAGCGTGATTGGCGACGCCCGCGGCAAAGGCCTCATGCTCGGCATCGAGTTAGTCAAGGATCGGACCACCAAAGAACCGGCCAAGGCAGAGTGCGCGCATGTGCTCGAAACCTGCCGCGACCTCGGCTTGTTGTTAGGCAAAGGCGGCCTGCAAGGACAAACGATCCGCTTCTCGCCCCCGATGTGCATTCACAAGGCAGACGCGGATTTCATTCTCGAGGTTTTGGATCAGGCGCTGGCCAGCCTTTAGTCGTCGCCCGCTGTGAACGCTGAAACTTCCCCTAACGATCAGGCAAAATCGGAGTGGATGCACGCCGCCGTTTCGTTAGGCCGGAAGGGCATGATGGAGGCGGGCGGCGGCCCCTTCGGCGCCGTTGTGGTCTGCGGCGGGGAGGTGGTCGGCCGCGGCCATAACCAAGTCACGACGCTGCTCGATCCCACGGCGCACGCCGAAGTGATGGCGATTCGAGAAGCCTGCCTCTCGTTAGGGCGATTCGATCTCAAAGGCTGCGAACTTTACACCAGCTGCGAGCCCTGCCCGATGTGCCTGGCCGCGATTTATTGGGCGCGGCTCGACCGGGTTTTCTACGCCTGCACCCGCCACGACGCGGCCGAAATCGGCTTCGATGACCAATTCATCTACGAGCAACTCCCGCTCGAGATCGCGGCGCGGGCTCTGCCCATGGAACAAATCGAGCGCGAACATTCCCTCAAGCTCTTCCGCGAGTGGGCGGCCAAGCCGGACAAAGTTTTCTATTAAGCAAAAATGATTCCCGGAGGCACTCGGCATCCAGCTCGCCCTCGCCCAGGGACAATCGCCCGTTGTTGCCAGGGGCGGTGACCCCGGCATTCTGGAGGCCACGTCGCACCGGCCGAGGTCAGCGCCCCCCGGCGACAACGGCTCGGCGCCTCGGCTACAACGGGCGCCGGAGAAAATTTCTTCCAGCAGCTTGAACTCCGCCCCTCCCTTCTGCCAACCTGCCATCGTGCTCGCCCGGATATATTCAGCCGCCGTCTACGGCGTCGACGCTTACGAAGTCGAGATTGAGGTCAATGCCGCCGGCGGCAACCCCAAGATCGTGATCGTCGGCCTGCCCGATACGGCGGTGAAAGAGAGTCAGGATCGGGTTACGACCGCGATCAGCAACAGCGGCTACTATTGGCCGCGGGGCCGCACCACGATCAACCTCGCCCCGGCCGACGTGAAGAAAGAAGGCCCGAGCTTCGATCTCCCGATCGCCCTCGGCATGATCGCGACCGCGCAGGAAATCGAGGAGGATTTATTTTCCGACCTCAGCTTCGTCGGCGAGTTGGCGCTCAACGGAGCGGTCCGCGCGGTCAAAGGAGTGCTGCCGATAGCGCTCGAAGCGCGCCGCCGCGGGAAACGCGCTCTGGTGGTGCCGGATATGAATGCGCGCGAAGCATCGATGGTCGCCGGTATCGAGATCTACGGGGTGCGCAATTTGCGTGAGACTTTCCAGTTCGTAACCCGCGAAAAACAACTGACGCCGCACCAAGGCGACATGAGCGATTTTTTCGCGACCCACCAGGATTACGAGGTCGATTTCGCCGACGTCAAAGGCCAGGGTCATGTGAAACGCGCGGTTGAAGTGGCGGTCGCGGGCGGCCACAACATCCTCATGATTGGTCCGCCCGGCTCCGGGAAATCGATGCTCTCGAAACGGATCGCGACCATTATCCCGCCGATGGCGCTGGAGGAAGCGATCGAGACGACCAAGATCCACAGCATCGCCGGTTTGTTAGGCGCGGAGCGCTCCTTCGTCGCGACCCGCCCGTTTCGCTCGCCGCATCACACGATTTCGGATGTGGGTTTGTTAGGCGGATCGGCCATGCCGGCGCCAGGCGAAGTCAGCCTGGCGCATAACGGCGTTCTTTTTCTGGATGAGCTGCCGGAATTCAAACGTTCCACCCTCGAAGTGATGCGCCAACCGCTGGAGGACGGCCGGGTCACGATCTCACGCGCGGCCGGCACGCTGACTTTTCCCTCCGAGTTCATGCTCGTCGCGGCGATGAACCCATGCCCTTGCGGCTATTTCGGCGATCTCAAGCGCGAATGCCGTTGCAGTCCGGTGCAGGTCCAACGTTATCGCCAGCGCATCTCCGGTCCGTTGCTCGATCGCATCGATCTGCACATCGAAGTCCCCTCCGTCGAATACCGCGACATCTCGAGCGATCGCGCGGAGGAACCCTCGGTCGCCATCCGCAACCGCGTCGCCCAGGCACGCGAACGTCAACAAGCGCGCTTTCGTTCCGATAAGAAGACGACCTGCAATGCCAGAATGTCGTCGCGCGCGATCAAGCAGCATTGCAAGTTAACCGACGAATCGCAGGAGCTGATCCGGATCGCGATGTCCGAGCTGAACCTGAGCGCGCGCGCCTACGACCGCATTCTCAAAGTCTCGCGCACCATCGCAGATCTCGACGGCGCGGAGGCGATCGACCCGGCTCATGTGAGCGAGGCGATCCAGTACCGCACTTTCGATCGCACCCTCTGGGTTTAGCCACGCCCGGCGATTGCGGGCGCGAGCGAAGGCGGCGATCGTTGTTACGTCGTGCCTTCCCAACGAGCCAAACCACACCGCATTGTTCGTCGCCGGACAAAAGATTGGAAGATGCCGAAAGACGCGGTCTACGTAGGCCGACCGACGGTCTGGGGAAATCCATTCGTAGTCGGTGCGGAGTTGATTGGCGGGGAAAAATTGACCGCCGAAAAAGCGGTCGCTCTCTATCATCAATATGCGAACGACGCCTTTGACGAGCGCGATCTGCGCGCCTGCCTGCGAGGGAAAAATCTGGCCTGTTGGTGCCCGCTCGACCGAGCCTGTCACGCCGACGTCTTGTTGGAGCTGGCCAACCCGGCCTAACGAGATCGCTGTTCGACTCACGGATCGCGGAGGGGAGAGACTGGACGAGCGGAAGCTCGTCCCTCCGGAGAGTCATGCTTCCGCATGACCAGTTTCTAACCGCAAGAAAACCGCTTAAGGGTCATTTCTCAACGGTCGCATCGGCGGCAGCACGGGCCTTGGCGAGCAGCTGATCGAGATCGCTGCCGGCGAGGAATTTTCCGTTGCGAATGACGGCCGTGATTTTTCTGGTGTTGGCGATATCGGCCACCGGATCGGCTTCCAGCAAGACGAGATCGGCGGCCTTGCCCGGCGCGATCGTCCCCCATCCATCCGCGCCGAGGAATTC
>JALYOR010000005.1 GCA_030856765.1 Verrucomicrobiota bacterium
GGCCAACCGATCCCCGGGAGGTAGGCGATCGTGTCCGGCTGGGAAAGATCACGCACCCAAAGGAAGCTCGCGTTCCGCAGCTCGACCGCCTGCTGCAGCATGGTGAAGAGACCAAAAAAGATCGGGACCTGGATCAACATCGGGAGGCAACCACTGACCGGATTGATCCCGTAATCCTTGTAGAGCCTCATGACCTCGGCGTTCATCTTTGTCGGGTCGTCTTTGTACTTCTCGCGCAGCTCCTGCATCTTAGGCGAGAGGGCTGCCATCCGGCGCATCGACTTGTTGGCCTTCGTCTGAAGCGGCCAAAGAATCAGCTTGATAATCGCAGTCAGGATGAGAATCGCGACGGCGTAATTCCCGACGAACCGATGGATCAGGTTCATCATGTTGAGGAGGGCCTGACTGACCAGTTTCCAGAGCCCGAAGTCCATGATCTCGGCTTCGTCGTGTGTCAGTTGGGCGAGGCGATGATAGAGCTTCGGGCCGACGTAGAGCTGGAATCGCACGGTCGCGGTCTGGCCCGGTTGGACCTTGAAGCCGGGCATCCCCATCGCGCCCTCGATCCCGTATTCGAGCTGGCCGTCGTCCTTCTTGCCGGACTCGAAACGCTCCGCCCAAACGCCCGTCGCTTTGCTGGAGAGAGGAGCGATCAAAGTGACGAAGAACTGGTTACTCACCCCCAGCCACTCGGCGTTATTGATCTTCTCGTCGAAGAACTGCATGGCGGCGCGCTTCTGCTTGCCGATAATGGGGTAAGTCTGCTCCCCAAACCAGCTGACGTCGGTCGTCTTGGTCTTGCCGTCGATGCACCAGGTCACGCGAGTGTAGTTCGGCAGGTCGTTGTGATGCATCGGAGCCGCCGAACCCAGGGCCACGAAGTAATCGGGATGGGTGTAGGCGCTCTGGCCGGAATTTTGGAAATCGACCTCCAACTGGGCGACGTAGTCGTCTTTTTCGTTAGGCCGGGTTTGCAGGGTGAATTTCTTCAGCAGCTTCACGTTGTTCGGCAGCGCGCGCTCGAATTGCACTCCGTCCTTCCCCGGCACGATCGAGAACTCCTCCAGGAGAGGCGCGGCCGGCTTTTCAATCAGCGCGCCGATGGGCAGATGCCCGCCGGCGTTTACCTTTACCGGCTTTCCGTTCTCCTCCTTGTGACGCGGCAGAACGGCCGCGGCGATGCCACCGCCACGATTGGTCAGGAGCAGCTCGAGATCGGCGGTCTTCAACATCGTCGTCTTTTCGACGAAAGTCGCGGGGGTCGGAGTAGGTTCGTTAGGCGCGGAGGCCGCGGCCGGCGAAGCCGAGCCGTTCGGCGAGGACGCGGAAGTGGTCGAAACCGAGGCGGACGGGCTCGGTGAAGCCAGCGCCTTCGGGCGAACCGGCGCGGGGTGCTTGACCATGTAAACCTGCCAGGCAATGAGCCCGATAATGCAAAGGGCAACGGCGATCCAGGCTTGTCTGTCCATAAACTGCCGAATTATTCACAGGCCAGGCCGTGCGCGTGCGGGCGATGGCTGGATGGCGGAACAGGATCTTCCCCCTGCCCGCCCCACGGCTGACAACGCGCCAGGCGTTTCAGCCCGAGCCAGCTCCCGCGGAGGGCTCCGTGCCGCTCGACCGCTTCGAGGAAGTAAGCCGAGCAGGTGGGATGAAAACGGCAGCCAGTGGACGGCCCGCCCAGCCACGAAAGCAGCGGCGAGAGCGTCCATTGATAGACGCGGATGAGGAATCGAACGAGTAAAACCATCGTCAGGGGCGTAGAATAGAAGCGCGCCCTCCCAGACGCAACCACTCCTCTTCCAGCTGCGCGGAGGTGGCCGCGTCCGCTCCCGGCCGGGCGATTACCACGAGCCACAGTCCGGGCGCAAGCTCGTGCTGATGACGCCGAACGATATCCCGCAGCCGGCGTCGCACCCGGTTACGCACGACGGCGCCCCCCACCCGGCGCGAGGTCACGAATCCGACCCGGAAAGCCGCCTCCTCGTCCAGACGCAAGACCCCGAGCATGAGAAAGCCGCCGCGAACCGATTTGCCTTCGAGCCGCACGCGAGCGAAATCGCGACTTCGCTTCAGCCGTCGCGTGGACGGAAAACGCAAACGTGGCTCGCTGGTCGAGTCGCTCATCGGCCCGAAGCCTAGCACAGCGGGAAAGCGGTTTTACCCTCGCGTCACGTGATCGTCACAAAAAGCTCTCTCGAATTTAAAGCGCCCGCGTGCCAGTTTCCGTCCCAATGCTGGTGCGCTTACTCCTCATCCTGCTTCTTGCCAGCACGGGCGCTGCATTCGCGGCTCCGGATCATGGCGAAGCCGAGCATATCGTGGTGGTGGTTTGGGATGGGATGCGACCGGATTTCGTCAACAACGACAACTGCCTCACCCTGGCTGCGCTCGCCCGCTCCGGCGCCGTTTTCAAAAACAATCACGCTGCTTATCCCAGTTCGACGAACGTGAACGGCGCAGTCCTCGCGACTGGCCTCGAACCGGGCCGCAATGGAATCATTGCAAACCTGGAATTCCGGCCGGAAATCAATCCGCAAAAGCCATTCGACACCTCCGACTTTCCGGCCCTCGATGCCGCCGATGCGAAACTGAGCCCGAATTACCTCGCCGCACCAACAATCGCCGAACTCGTTCAGCGAGCCGGCTACCGGACGGCCATCGCCGGATCCAAGCCGGTGGCGCAACTCTTCGACCGCGCCCGCCAACGCGAGAGCGAGGCCGGCAGAAAATCGGTCGTGGCTTACCGCGGCAAGGTGAAGCCGCCGGAAGCAGAAGCGGCGATCATCGGGGCGCTCGGCGCATTCCCGACTCGAAAGCATTTCCCTAATGAAGCCGAAGACGACTGGACCACCCGCGTCCTGACCGACGTCCTCTGGAAAAATGAGATTCCAAAATTCTCGCTTCTTTGGCTGAGCGAACCCGATCTCTCCGAACATGCGACGACGCTCGGCTCTCCGACAGCCCTCGCCGCGATGAAGTCCAGCGACCAGAACCTCGCCAAAATCCTGGCGGCCTTGCGCGCGAAGAATGCCCTAACGAAGACGGACATCTTGGTCGTGTCCGATCACGGCTTTTCCACGGTCGATCGCTCAGTCGATGTCGCCGAGCAACTCCGCGCCGCCGGCCTCCATGCCGTTCGTGCCTTCACGAGCAAACCATCGCAAGGCGAAATCCTTGTCGTTTCACTCGGCGGGAGCGTCGAATTTTATGTGGCCGATCAGGACGAAGCAGTGACCGGTAAGTTGATTGATTTTCTGCAGCGCTCTGACTTCGCGGCCGTGATTCTGACCCGCAAACCGCACGCCGGCACCTTCACCTTTGCCCAATGCCAGCTTAATTCGGCAACCGCGCCGGACGTAATGGTCGCCTGCCGCTGGAACGAGGGCTCCAACAAATTCGGGATCGCAGGGCAGATCACGTCCGATGTCGGCCGCACCCTTGGCCATGGCACTCACGGCACCCTCAGTCCGCACGACATGCACAACATGTTAATCGCGACCGGCCCCGATTTTCGCCAGGGATGGTCGGGCGAAACGCCCAGCGGCAATATCGATCTCGCCCCGACAATTCTGTGGATTCTCGGAATAAACGCACCGCGCCCAATGGATGGCCGAGTTTTGACGGAGGCGCTGCGCGGCTCCAAGTCCGCTCCTGAGGCCAAGGCGCAGGAATTAGTCGCGCAGAGCGACTTGGGCGATTCGACCTGGCGGCAAAGCCTTCGCCTAACGACCATCGGAACGACGACCTACATCCTGGAAGGCAGCGGCGAAAGATCCAGGCGACCCTAGCCGGGCACGGCTGCAAGGATCCGACGGTAGAGCGCTTCGTACTGCGGTACGATCTGGTCCGCGGTGAAAAGCGCCTCCGCGCGCCGCTTCCCGTTCTCGCCCATCGTCCGCGCGAGGTCCGGAGAATCGGCCAGCCGCGAGAGGGAACGCGCCAGCGCCTCCACCTCCCCGAAGGGATGCAGAAATCCCGTCTCCTGATCGACCACCACCTCCGGAATACCGCCGACCCGGAAAGCCACCACCGGCTTGGCATGGAAAAGCGTTTCCAGAATGCTCAAGCCAAAGCTTTCGCTCTCCGAGCTGTAAAGACCGGCCTCCGCCGCATCGAGATACTCCTCCACTTCACGCACCTGCTCCTTCACCATCACTCGATCACGCAATCCGAGCTGATCGAGGAACGGCTCATAGGGCGCAAAGGAACTGCCGGCCAAAATGAGCAAACGGAGCGGCCGCGCGCTCCGCGTCTCCGCGAATGCCTGCAGGAGAAGGTCGATCCGTTTGAGCGGCCGGACATTGGAGATATGCACGACGAGGAATTCTTCGTTCGTTAGGCCAAGCTCGCGCCGGACCTCCTCGCGCGAACGCAGCCGGGCCGACGGAACGAAGAAATTGCGGACCACATCCACCGGCCGATTGAGCTCGAAGGTGGCGGTCGTTTCCAGCCGGAGGCTTTCGGAGACGGTCGTGATCGCATCGGAGTGCGAGAGGGCGTGCTCGATCGCAGGTCGATAACTTGGGTCTTGGCCGAGTAACGTCGTGTCCGTCCCATGCAGCGTGGTCACGATCCTGGGGGCCTTCGCCATCGTCGCGCCGAGCATCTGCACCGCGAGATAAGCCGCGGTCGCGTGCGGCACCGCGTAGTGCACATGAAAGATGTCGAGCTCCGCTTCGAGTGCGATCTGGGCCATCTTGACCGCCAACGGCAGCGTGTAATCGGGATAGGTAAAGAGGCTATATTCGTTCACCACCACCTCGTGAAAAAAGATGCGAGGTTGCGCAAGATCGAGGCGGACAGGACGGGCCGAACTGAAGAAGTGGACGTCATGCCCGCGCAGCGCCAGCTCCGACCCGAGCGCGGTCGCGAGGATGCCGCTCCCGCCGATCAGCGGATAGCAGGTTATGCCAATCTTGAGCGGGCGGGATTTTCCCATCCTCAAAAAAGGCGGACCGACGCGGGGATCTCGGCCAGGCTGGTCACGAGCATGTCGTCGGTCGCGTAAAGAGCCTGCGCATATTCCACGCCGGACTCGATCCCAAGGAGGCGGGCACGCGCGGTCTGGAGGTCGATGTAATTCCGGGTGCGGAGCTGGGTTTGATGGCACTCCATCAGCCCGATCCAGCGCGCCAGTTGGGCGCTCACATCCACCCGCATGGTCGGCTGGTCGCGCCCTGAATCGGCATCGGCGGTGATGGCGTATTCCAGATGATGGCGAATGGCGTGCGGCGTCAGGTCGCGCAATTCCTCCAGCCCGCCGTAACGCGCGAGGCGGCCGGCGTTGCGGCAAAGCTGACTAACGACGGCGTGATCGGGGTGTTGATCGAGTGAACCGACCGGCGCGAGAAGAATATCCGGCCGCGTCAGGCGGATCTGACGCGCGATGGCGATGTTATTTACTGCGGAGACTTCCAGATGACAATCGCCACCGAGATTGACGAACTCGATCGTTGCGCCGAGCAACAGCGCGGCGCGGGAAGCTTCCGCTTCCCGCTCGGCTGGTGTGCCGTTACTGCCTGCCTCCCCCCGCGAGCAGAGGCAGAGAGCGATCTGGCTTCCGCGGGCCGCTTCTGCCAGCAGCACGCCGCCGCAACCAAACTCGATGTCGTCGGGGTGGGCGCCGACGGCGAGAATACGAAGTTGGTCGTTAGGCATCGGGCAGATAGGCGCGGTCGGATTCGGAGATTTCGTCGCGCGTGACGAATTGGACTCCGGGCGTCTCTTCCGTGTTCAGATATTTCACCTCGCTCGCGCCCGCCACGTAATGGGTGCATTGCACGACCGACTGCATCCAGCGCAACCGGGTGTCGCGCGTCGGACTGATCCGCGCTGCATCGTATTCCTGGAGCGGAAGTTTGATGTAGGAGTTGCCGCCCTTGTGCAGGAGGAGCGCCTCCGGAGCGCGCCGCGCGCGGACCAACTCGCCTTCGTACTTCACATCCACGAAGTAGTCGTCGACTGCGATCGCCTTGCGCCGAAAGTCTCCATCTCCTGAGCGCGCGACCTGCATTCCTGCCAGCAGCCCGAGCTGCCGATACATCTCGAGGCAAAAGTCGGCTACGTTGTCCGCCTCGACTTTCTTGAAGCTTTCAACCAAGGATTCCGCGACCAGGTTCGGCAGCTGGCGCGCCACCTTCTCCTTCCACTCCGGTAAGACGCGTTTGGCGAAGAGGGGGGAGAATTGTTTCTGCAGCTTGTTCGCGAATTGGAAATTTATCCTCGTCTCCTCACCGCTGCGCAGATCCCGCAGGATGGTCATCGTCTCGCGTGGATCGTGATCGCTATCGTGATAGAAGAAGACGATCTCGCCGCCGATCTCGCGCTGCAGGCGCCGGGCGGTTTGGAATTTCGAGAAAAGAAAGCGACGCGGGAAGATCCCGCACGGCTGTTGTCCCAAACAGATAATCGGCGATGACATCGGCTTAGCCTAACGAATACACTGGCGCCCGCGCGAGGGCGCCGTGCCGGCGTTTCATCCGTTTAATGGCTCGTCCTCAATGCGGGAGCAAATAGCGCTTTCTCGAGCAGTGCGGAAAGGATCAGGACGACGACACAGCCGAGAACGTTATACCAAAGGTAACCGATCTCCGTCGTGTAGAAAAGAATGAGCACGAGCGCCTGCGAGATGATCGCCGCGACAAAAACGGCCGAACCCCGCACGAAACGAAGAAAGAAAGCCACTAGGAAGATGCCGAGTATGCTCCCATAGAAGATGGAGCCAAGGATGTTGATCGCCTGAATCAGATTCTCGAGCAGGTTGGCGAAAAGGGCGAAGGAGATCGCGACTCCGCCCCACGCCGCGGTAAGCAACTTGGAGACGAGCAGATAGTGATCATCGCTCGCATCTGGCTGGAGCAGCGGCCGGTAGAAATCGACCACGGTCGTCGACCCGAGCGCATTTAATTCCGAAGCACTCGAGGACATCGCAGCGCAGAAAATCACCGCCACGAGTAACCCGATCACTCCATGCGGCAGGTAGTTCAGGACAAAACTGATGAAGACGTAGTCGGCGTCGCTGGTTTGCGCCTTGGGGTCGGATGCCTGCAGGGTTTGCTTCACTTCGGCGCGGATGGTTTCGATCTCGCGCTGCGGCCGCAGGAGGGCGCCGGTTGCGGCCTCGATCGCCGGCGCGCTCTTCGAGTCCAGCGCCGTCGTTAGGCCGCGCACCGCCGTTAGCTTCTGGGCGAAGGCCTCGTCGTAGCGAGTCTCCAGTTCGGCCAGCCGGCCGGCCTGCTCGCCTTGCGTGGCCCGTTCCCAGGCGGGCTGATTGAAAAAGAGCGGCGGCTTTTCAAACTGGAAGAAAATGAAAACCATCACGCCGGTGAAAAGAATGAAGAACTGCATCGGCAGCTTGAGCACGGCGTTGAAGAGGAGGCCGAAACGCCCGGCCGCGAGCGAGCCACCCGCGAGGTAGCGCTGGACCTGCGATTGATCGGTTCCGAAATAAGAGAGGGCGAGAAAAAAGCCGCCGAGCAGGCCCGACCAGAAGGTATATCGCTTCTCGAAATCGAACGAGAAATCGACCGCTTCCAACTTCCCCATTTTCCCGGCCACGGTGACGGCGTGCAGAAAGGAAAAGTCCGGCGGCAGATAATGAATGATCATGCCAAAAGCGACCGCCATCCCGGCCAGAATCACCGCCATTTGCCATTTTTGGGTGTGACTGACCGCGGTCGTGCCGCCGGTGGTGGTGTAGAGAACGACGAAAAGACCGGCCAGCAAAATCGTTAGGCGCACGTTCCAGCCGAGGAGCGCGGAGAGAATGATGGCCGGCGCGTAAATCGTAATCCCCGCCGCGAGCCCGCGCTGGAGAAGAAAAAGAAAAGCGCCTAACAAACGCGTTTTCTGG
>JALYOR010000033.1 GCA_030856765.1 Verrucomicrobiota bacterium
GCACTTGTCTTCGGCACCGCTGGGTTGCCGCACATCCTCGTCCGGTTCTACACCGTGCCCGATGCCAAAACCGCCCGCTCCAGTGTCGTCTGGGCAATGGCCCTCATCGGCATCTTCTACATCATGACCACCTTCTTCGGCTTCGGCGCGGCCAGCGTGCTCGGACCCGATTTCATCGGCCGGAATGGCGGCGGCAACATGGCCGCGCCCCAGCTCGCCCGCGCCCTCGGCGGCGATGTCTTCTTCGCCTTCATCAGCGCGGTCGCCTTCGCCACCATCCTCGCGGTGGTCGCCGGCCTCACGATCAGCGCCAGCACCAGTTTCGCGCACGATTTTTTCACCAAAGTCATCCATCACGGCAAGGAACGGCAGCCCGGTGAAGAAGTGCGCGTCGCACGCATCACCGCCTTCATCGTCGGCGCGGTCAGCATCGGCCTCGCCATCGCCCTCGGCCCAACCGCCAACGTCGCCTTCCTCGTCGGACTCGCCTTTGCCGTGGCGGCCAGCGCTAACCTGCCCGCAATCGTTTTTTCAATTTTCTGGAAACGCTTCAACACCGCGGGCGCGGTCGCCAGCCTCACCGTCGGCCTGGTTGCTTCGATCGGCATGATCATAATCAGCCCCACCATCATGGCGATTGACCCGCCGACTGTCGCGGCGGGCGCGCGTCACCTCATCCAGCACGCGCCCATCTTCCCGCTCGAGAATCCCGGCATCGTCAGCATTCCGTTAGGCTTCATCGCCGCCATTATTGGCACTCTCCTGTCCCGCGAACCGGGGGCCGAAGCCCGCTTCGACGAGTTCGTGGTGAGGGCGAATACCGGCCTCGGTGCGGAGAAAGCAACGAGCGAATAGAGGTCGGCGCAGCGCCAGACAAGCGGGAAAAATTTTGCCCCGCCCCAGATTGGGCAGGCTGGGTCCGCCGCCGCCCGCTCGCGCCGGGTAGTGCACTCTTTTCCGAGCGCTAGGGACGGTGTCTCACCGTCGCGAACCTTCCCTAGCCAAATCGAGACCAAGGTAGCCGAAGTGCTCCCGCAAGTCCGTCGCGGCGAGACGCCGCGACCAGCACTCGAGACGAGTGCGCTACCCAGGCAAAGCCGCCGTCGCCCGCTCCCGCTCCGCCCCGTCAGGTGCTCGAACTCATTCCACGCCAGTCGCCCGCGCGAGAAGAAATGCCCCGGCAACAACGCTCTCCGGTCGTCTCACTGACGCGGGTAAACCGTATGCGGCGCGCGGTGAGATCAAGGTCGACTGGGGCATCAAGACCGAGCCTTCTCAGTAGTTTTGTTCGGAAGGTGGCTAGGAAGGTTGAATGAACCGGGCCAGTTCGGCCCCGGCCGCTTCCCACTCAGCGGTCAGGCGCTGCAGTTCGTCGGAGACAGCGCAAAGCTCGCGATTGATCGCCACGGCGCGACCGCCCGTTTCGTAGACGGCCGGTTCTTCCAACTCCACCGTCAGCTCCTTCTGCTGCCCCTCCAGCGCCGCGATGTGCATCTCGAGTTCCTGCACCCGCTTTTCGCGCTCGCGTTTCGCTTTCGCTTCGGCCTTGCGCGCTTCGGCTTCGGCGCGCCGTTGTTCACGCTGCTCGCGCATGCCGAGCCTGGGTCCATCGGCATCGCGGGCCGGCGCCTTGGACACCGGCTGCGCGTTCGTTAGGCCATTATCGCCCGCGGTCAAAGCCGCCCGCTCCGAAGTGGCCTGCGACTTGTCGAGATAATACTGATAATCGCCCGCGTAGGGCGTGAGCTGACCCGCATTGATGTGCAAGACGCTCTGCGCGATTGCGCGAATGAAATGCACATCGTGACTAATGAAAATGAGCGTGCCCTCGTATTGCTTGAGCGCCCCGATGAGCGCATCGATCGAGCCCACATCTAGGTGCGTCGTCGGCTCATCCATCAGGAGCAGGTTAGGCGGATAGAGGAGCAACTTGACCAACGCGAGGCGCGACTTCTCCCCGCCACTCAGCACCCCGACTGTCTTGAAAACATCATCTCCTCGAAAGAGAAACGAGCCGAGCACTGTGCGCGCGGTTTGCTCGGAGACCGGATCGGGCACATCGAGCACCGTTTCCAGCGCCGTGTGCCCCACGTTCAACATCTCCACTCGATGCTGCGAGAAATAACCGACCCGCACGTTATGGCCCGGCGTGCGCTCGCCATCCTGCACCTCCAACACCCCGGCGAGCAGTTTCAAGAGCGTCGATTTACCGGCGCCGTTCGGCCCGACCAGCACCGTCCGCTGGCCGCGCTCGGCCTCGAAATTCAGATCCCGATAAACCACCAGGTCGCCGTAGGCGTGCCGCACGTTCTTGAGCGTGATCGCGCGCAAACCGCTCCGCGGCGGTTGCGGGAAATGGAACTTGATTGTCTTCGCCTGCGCTGTCGGGGCGGCTATTTTTTCCATTCGATCGATCTGCTTCAGTTTGCTCTGCGCCTGCGACGCCTTGCTCGCCTTGGCCCGGAAGCGATCAGCAAATTGTTGGAGAGACGCGATCTCCTTCTGCTGATTCTTATACGCCGAGAGCTGCTGCTCTTCGCGGGCCGCCTTCTGCTCCAGGTAGCTGTCCCAATTGCCGCGATAACGCTGCAGCTTCGCGTGCGCGATCTCCACGATGCTGCCGACGAGCGCGTTCAGGAATTCCCGGTCGTGCGAGATCATGAGGATCGCGCCCGGATAATTCTTCAGATATTCCTGGAACCAGACTAACGAGTCGAGATCGAGATGGTTGGTCGGTTCGTCGAGGAGCAACAAATCCGGCTGCATCACCAGCAGCCGCGCCAGACGCGCGCGCATGATCCAGCCGCCGCTCAGCGCCTTTGCCGGCCGATCGAAATCGTTCTCGCGAAAAGCGAGCCCGGACAAGATCCGTTTTGCCTTCGGTTCGATCTCCCAATCGTGCTCGTCCTCCAGCTCCTGATGCGATTTGCCGCAGGCCAGCTCGAGGACTGACTCCTGACCCGCCGCCGCCGTCTCCTGCGGGAGATAACCGAGCGTCGCGTTCTTCTCCAGGCTCACCTTCCCCTCATCCGGCGACGCCTCATCGAGGATGAGCGAGAAGAGCGTCGACTTCCCCGCGCCGTTCGGCCCCACGAGCCCGACGCGATCGCCACGGTTCACCTGGAGCGAGACATCCTCGAAGAGGACGCGCCCGGCGAACGATTTGGAAACTTGAGCAACAGTGAGCATGAGTCGGTGTCTTTATCCTGCTCGTTTTCGTCCTCGAAGATGTTGGATTTCGAGGACGAAGGACGAGGAGGAGCACGAAGGAGAGATTACCGGCGGAGGGGCTCGAACCCACACACCCTTGCGAGTACCAGATTTTGAGTCTAGCGCGTCTGCCAATTCCGCCACGCCGGCTTTTCGAACGGCTCAGAAGCTACGGAGAACGGGATGGGCATGCAAGCGCGGCCGCATCCATGAAGATGGCTCTTCGTCGCGAGATTTTTAGGCGCATCACTGGCGTGCATGCTGCTCTGACTTCATTGGGCGGCGCGTGCGCATGAAGGCGAGCCCGCACTTGCCTTAGCCACGTTTCCGGGAAAGGTAATTGGCACGCGCCATGGCTGAAAAATCTCCCGAAGCACCGCAATCGCGCCTTACCCGCCGCACCTTTCTCGCCACAACGCTGGCCGGCGGAGCCGCGCTGCTGGCCGGTCGACCGGGCGCAATTCTTGCGGCGACGCAAACCGGCGCCGATCTCACCTTTAAATTGAGCGGCGATCTTCCGGTGCACCGGCTCGGCTTCGGCGCGATGCGCATCACCGGCGACGGCATCTGGGGCTGGCCAGCTGATCGCGCCAATGCACTTAAAGTGCTGCGTCGCGCGGTCGAACTTGGGGTAAATCTAATCGATACGGCCGATGCCTATGGGCCGGAGACGAGCGAACTGCTGATCGCGGAGGCGCTCTATCCTTATCCAAAGGACCTCGTCATCGCGACCAAAGGCGGCCTCACCCGGCCAGGACCAGGCCAATGGAAGCCCGACGGGCGCCCCGAGTATCTCAAGCAGGCGATCGAGAAGAGTCTGCAGCGCCTGAAACTGGAGCGGATCGATCTTTACCAACTGCACCGGATCGATCCGAAAGTGCCGGCCGCGGAGTCGTTAGGCGCGCTCAAGGAGATGCAGGAGGCGGGCAAGATCCGTCATGTCGGGCTCTCGGAGGTATCGCCGGAGCAGATTGCACAGGCGCGCAAAATTCTGCCGATCGTGAGCGTGCAGAACCGCTACAACCTAAACGATCGCGACTGGGAGAACACCCTGTCCTACTGCGAAAAAGAGAAGCTCGGATTTATGCCGTGGTCGCCCATCGGTGGAAACCGTGGACTGAAGCAAGGCGGGCCACTGGAAACCGTGGCGAAGGCGCACGACGCGAGCGTTTACCAGGTTGCGCTCGCCTGGCTCCTCCAACATTCGCCCGTGATGCTGCCGATCCCAGGCACTTCCTCTGTCGCGCACTTGGAGGAGAATGTCGCGGCCGCCCGGCTCAAGCTCACCTCGGCCGAAGTCGAGACGCTGAATCAGATCGCGCCTCCCCGTTGAATCGCTGCGCGCATCTTCGGGAAGGCCGCTTCCGGTTCGTCGTGCGAAGAACCCACTGCATGAGCCGCTACACTGATCTCTCCTCTTTTAATCCCGAGACAAACGGCCTCAACGCTGTCATCGACGAACAACTCGTTAGGCTGTCGACCGGCGCGCCAGCGTTGCGATGCCGTGCTCGCGCGACGCAGAAGCCTACGCCATTGGCGTTACCTTAACCGCTTCTTTCACTCCTTCGGCGCGGTCCCTAGTTCCGCTCGAAGCCGCGTCAGCGCCCGGTTTGCCCGGAGAAACCTCGCACATCGGTCAGGGTCGAATCGCTGCTCACGTCGATGTCGCGGATGACGCTAAAACTGCCGTCGGTTTCCAGCACGACGGCGCCGGCCTGAGCGACGGTGCCCAGGCCCTGCGTGCGAAGCGCGGCGCGGATTTCTCCCTCGGTGACGCGGGCCGAGTGCATCGCCTCATGCTGCAATTGCCCTCGGAAGAGCAGGAGTTCGGGCCGTGCCTTGACCAGCTTGGAGAGGGGGCGAAAACGAACGGATAACCAAGTGACGATGAACTGCAGGGCGACGAGGAGAAAGAGAGCGGCGAGCCCTTGGGCGAGGGAGGTGGTCTTGGGAAGCACCAGCGTGGCGAGAGTCGAGCCGAGCGCGATCGTCACGACGTAGTCGAAGGCGTTCCATTTTGAGAGCGTTCGCTTTCCGCAGACGCGCAGGACTTCTATGAGAGCGATGTAGGCGAGCGAGCCGGCGGGTGAGGGTGCGGGCAATCGACGCCCAGCCATCAAAAAACATGCTATTCATGGTTGCCTTTGGCCGGTGCGCTGAGGTGCGCCTGAGTCCGAAGCTAGGTCCACTTCTCGCGGAAAGAGCTGGCGCCTTGCCGGAAGAGCGCACGAATAACTCCCACCAGCGCCCCGGTCAAAACTCTCCACGTGAGCGCCTCGGTCCAATTCGTCTCTTCGGAGTGCGGGTTCAGCGGCGGTTCGCTGTCGGTCATCTTGCGCCAGCCGGACTTAAAGAGATTACGCTGAGCGCAGCTCCCGCGACAACCGCCACGAAAGTGAATGCCGGGCGCGAACGCCCCAGCCCGGCCGCCACCCTAGCGTTTCACGGAGATCTTGTTCTCCACGTCCTTCACTCCGGCCACGTTCCTGGCGATCTCTTGGGCGGCTTCTCTTTGGTCATCGGAGATGACGAAGCCACTTAGCTGGACGGTTCCTTTGAAGGCGGCGACTTGGACATCGGGAAATTTGAAGCTGGCCGAGCTGGCGAAACTCGCTTTCACCGTCTCGGCGAGCTTTTCGTCCTCCTGCTGTTCGACGGTCGTCCGCTCGACGGGCTCCTTCTGGCAGCTGGTGAGCGCCGGGCCCAAGAGCAAAATGGCCGCAAATCCCGCGGCGATGGTTCGTCGGATGGTCTTCATTTGGTCACCTCTGCTGCGTTGCAGGTTTCTTCTTCGGCCTCGATGGCCGCGCTTGGCCTGAGCGGTTATCGTTTCTGCAAGGCATGACATGGTTTTCGCACGCTCTCGCACCTTTGCCACTGAAAAAGCGAGAACCTGGGCAGCCGCAGTCTCATCGAAGCAGGGGCTGGAGTTGTCGGTGGCAATTGGGGGGTCCGACTTGCCTGCTTCAAGGGCCACTGGAGATGCCGGGAGAACGGCGTAACCCAACTGGAGTTTGGTAGGCGGGGCGGGAGACATGAAAGCGACCGCTCTATCTATTGGCGCAATCGCCCTTACCTTGCAGGATGATCACTACCCCGTCGGCCGCGCCTGAAGAAAAGATG
Source organism: Verrucomicrobiota bacterium (assembly GCA_030856765.1). Classification (GTDB taxonomy): domain Bacteria; phylum Verrucomicrobiota; class Verrucomicrobiia; order Chthoniobacterales; family UBA10450; genus Palsa-1392. The sequence goes on from JALYOR010000033.1 coordinate 6,334, forward strand.
AATGCCCGTGCCTACGAGCGTGCGCATGCCGGCAAGTTGATGATCATTCAGCGCGAAGAAGGGCGGGAACCGGCCGCGGCTGACTTCTTCCATATCGAGTCGGTCGGCAC
>JALYOR010000044.1 GCA_030856765.1 Verrucomicrobiota bacterium
GGCCGATCTTCGGGGACTTCACGGGCGACGGCTTGCGTGACATCGCTATTCTTAGCTCGCGCCCGCCGCTCGGGTTCGACAGTGGTGTGGCCGTGTTGCCCGGCAAACCCAGAGGAAGGTAAAACAAGAGGGTTCTGTCCTGTCTGCATCGAGATTCCGTGCGCGCAGGCGCATTGAAGTGAATGGAGGTTTGCGGCAGCACCGGGACATATAGCGGCCTCTCTCGACCAGCTCTTTCGCCCTTTCGGATTGGTGCGGAGCAGGTCGGATCGACACCAGCACTCGCCTCACACTATTTTTATTTCCCGCCGCCACTATCAGAACATGCACGACACCAAGAGCGGCAAACGGAACGAGACAGAGGCTGGGCTCAGTTGGCGGGAAGCCTGTGATCTGGGCTTCGCGGCGACTTCCGCGACTCGGAGCGGCTACTAGGCGCGGCGCCGACGCATTGAAGCGACCTTTGGGTGGCTCTTCTACTTCATCCACCAGAATGTCATGCCCGATACTTCATCGGATGGAATCCGGGCGCCGCGAGTTCGGGCAAAGGTTTCCTCGTCGATCAATGTTAGCTCGGCACGGTTTGCCGTTTCATGAAGCGGAGAGTCGAATCTGTGGGCGAGGAAAACAGCGGTAAAAACGTCGAATGATGCCTGCTCCAAGGAGCGTCCGCTGTCCTCCTTGATCAGGAAATGAATGAATCCGTCGTGATCGAGGATCGTCACCCGCGCCCGGTAATATCGGATTTCCGGCTCCATGGCGCGGACCATTGCAGGTTTAGTAAACGGCGGCGACCGAAGTTTTTGCCTTCTTTAAGCTTCCAAAGCGGTAGGCGGCGACACGTGACGTATAGCGGCTCCCTCTTGACCAGCTCTTCCCATTTCGGATTAGTGGAGCAGATATCAAGGTCGAGGGCACTTTCGACGAAGGTGGGCGAACCTGAGCTCCCCGCAGGACATCAAATTAGGATCCCCGACCGGCCCGGAAGGCGGGCTTTCTTCGCCTTGCGATTGCAATACGTTCTAACGAACATATACTGCGCTCCATGCCAGCATATCGCACCCCGACCGGCGAACTGCTGAGATCCCTCCGCCCTGCGACCTACCGCCAGATCGTCGATCTCCTGGCCGAACCTCGCGAACACGTTTCCTACCGCGAAATTGCCCGCGTCTGTGGCGTCGGTGGCCACACCGTGAAAGCAATCGAGCGAGCTGAAGCTGAATCAATCGCCGAGCGCAGAGCCAGGCTTCTGCTTAAGGTCACGCGAGTGGCGGAACGGGCTTGGTCCACGGTTGAGGACAAACTGGATGACGCGAACCTCGCCCAGGCAACGATCTGCGCCGGCATCGCAACGGAGAAAATGATTCTGCTTGGGAGTGAACCTAATTTGCGCCTGGAAATTAGCGGACTCCAACCGGCAATCGACATTTACGAGACTTTTCGGGCATTGCAGGCCGAGATTGCGCAGGCTCTGCGGGAATCGCCGCCGGCATCCGAGTTGCCGTCGATTCGATGCGGAAATTGTTTCGTCAGCCGGCCACGCTGAATTGGCGCTTCAAGACCGGTCTGTTGGCGTTCCCGCTCCCGACTAAAAAGGGCGAAGACTTCTACGGTCGTTTTCTACGGTCGGGCGATTCATTGATGCGAAACCTCGCAAAGCTGCGCATCACTTCCGCGCCATTCTCTCCTCGTGAAGTCTGGTTGTGCAGCGCTGTGAAAAACAGCGCAAAATCGTTAGGCTCAATTATGAGTCCCCTTCTCTAACCGCTGAGCTATAGGCCCGGCTGCAATTCAGACTGCGCCGCCGGTTCAGGCTGCGCCGCCCTTGGGCCGTGACTCTGCAACCGCGCCGCGGTCGCTGGCGAATCTATTCGCGAACTTTTTCCGCGCAAGACGACGGGGGCGGTTCCTTTATTCTGCGCTTGGCGCGGCCGCTGTTCCCGCGTAAAGCGGACATCTGTCATGACCATTCAGATCGCCATCGTGCTCGGCCTTCTCTTCATCGCGATCGTGATTTTCGCTTCCGAGAAGGTCTCGGTCGACATCGTCACCCTCGGCGTGCTGATCGTCCTGGTGCTCTGCCGCATCCTCACGCCCGCGGAGGCGTTTGAGGGTTTTAGCGCCGACATCATCATCATCCTCGGCTCGATTTTCGTCATCAGCGCCGCCTTGCAGGAGACCGGTGTGCTCGAGGTGATCGGCGCCCGGCTTCTCCAGCTCGCCGGCAAAAGCTCCAATCGCCTGCTCTTCCTCCTCATGTCGGTCGTGGCCGGGATCTCCGGCTTCATGAATAACACGACCGTGACCGCGATGTTCCTGCCGCCCACGATCGGCCTCGCGAAAAAAGCGAAGATCAGCCCTTCGAAACTCCTCATCCCGCTCGCCTACGCCTCGATCCTCGGCGGCACCTGCACCTTGATCGGAACCTCGACCAACGTGGCGGTGAGCGGCTTCGTCCAGAAGGCG
>JALYOR010000055.1 GCA_030856765.1 Verrucomicrobiota bacterium
GAAGAATCCCGAACGTCGCCGCCAGACCCGATGCGCCGCTGGCGAGGCTCCAAAGGATCACGGCGCAGCCCACGATGAGCCAGCGCGAGAAACGATCCGCCAGCCAGCCGAGCGCCGGGGCCGAAAGCATGTAGGTGACGAAAAAGGCCGTGCCTAACAATCCGCTAACCGCCATCGCATTCGGATCATCGGGAAGAAAAAACGCCGCGCGAATTTCCGGCTCCACCGCTGCGAGGAGGTAGCGATCGATGTAATTGAAGAGGTTGATCCCGAGGAGGAGGACGAGGGCGGTGCGGGCGCCGGGTTTAAGTTGAGATGCGCTCGTCATCGAATTGCCGATTGCAGTAGGCGACGCGCAGATTGTAAACCTTAAAGCGATGTCGCCTATTTCTACGACCGAGCGTGTCTTGCGTTTCTTTGCTGTCCCGCTGGCCCGACTCGTTTATCGCGTCACCACCGTGGGCACGGAGCGGCTGCCGGCAGGAGGTTTTCTTCTGCTGCCCAATCACATCACTTGGGTCGACGCGATCATTCTCATCCTGGCGACGCCCCGACCGATTCGTTTCATGATCGACAAGGCCTACTACGAAAATCGATGGTTCCATCCGGTCCTGAGCGCGGTGGGCTGCATCCCGATCACTTCGCGGCGGGCGAAAGAAGCGATGCAGCGAGCGGCGGAGGCGATTCGGGCCGGGGAAATCGTCTGTCTTTTTCCAGAAGGGGAATTGACGCGTTCCGGCACCTTGTTACGCCTGCGCCGCGGCTACGAACTCATCGCGCGGCAGGCGGAAGGGCCGGTCGTTCCGGTCTGGCTCGATCAGCTTTGGGGTTCGATCTTTTCCTTTCAGGGGCAGCGCTTCTTCAAAAAGTGGCCGCGGCATTTTCCTTATCCTGCCACGGTGGAATTTGGGGCGCCCCTCGCGCCTAACGACGCCACGATCGAGACGGTGCGTGAGGAATTGCTTCGGCTCGGGGAGCGTTGTTACAGCCGCCGGCCAATTTTGCGCGGCCATCTCGGCGCCGAAGCGATTCGAGGGCTGGCGCGGCATCCGTTCCGCACCGCGGTGATCGACGGGATGGACCACAGCTCGCTCAGCCGGAGCAAACTCCTCGGTGCGGCTGCGGCCCTCAGCCGGCATCTGCGCCAGAATTTCCCTGACCAGCGCATCGGTATCGTCCTGCCGGCGAGCAAAGGTGGAGTGGTGGCAAATCTCGCGGTCGTGCTGGCCGACAAAGTCCCCGTCGGCCTGAACTTCACCAGCGGAAGGAGTGCGTTGGAGCGGGCGCACGAAATCGCGGGATTGAAGGTCGCCATCTCCGCCAACGCGTTTACCAAACGCCTCCCGGATTTTCCGTGGCCGGAGAATGTCGTGCAGCTCGACGAACTTTTGCCTGGCCTGAAGGCGAAGATTTTTCTCTGGTGGATGGCGGCCATCGTTTTGCCGGCGAACTGGCTGATCCGGTTGCTCGAAGTCCCGCGGGAAGGGGACCATGGCGAGGCCGTTCTCCTTTTCACCAGCGGCAGCTCGGGAGATCCGAAGGGCGTGGTGCTCAGCCATCGCAACCTGATCGGCAATGTGTCGCAATTCCGGGTCATGCTCGACGCGACCCGTGAGGATCTGATTCTCGCTTCGCTGCCGTTTTTTCACAGCTTCGGTTGCACCGTCACGCTCTGGTTTCCGCTCATCGAGGGCGTGCCCATCATCACTTATCCAAATCCGCTCGAGACCGCGAAGTGCGCGGAATTGATCGCCCGCTACCGCGTGACGATCGTGTTGGCAGCACCGACGTTCCTGCGCGGTTACCTGCGCAAAGCCGAACGGGATCAGATGGAGAGCGTGCGCCTAACGATTACGGGGGCAGAGAAATTGCCGCGCAGTCTGGCGGCGGCTTTCGAGGAGCGCTTCGGCAAACCGGTCTTTGAAGGCTATGGACTGACCGAAACCTCCCCAGTGGTGAGCGTCAATCTGCCGGATCCCGAGCCGGATCAGCCGGGCGATCCGGTGCAACCGTCGCAACGTTCCGGTTCGGTCGGAAAAATGGCGCCGGGCATTGCGGCGGAAATTCGCGATCCCGATACCGGCCAGAAGCTCGCGCTCGATCAAGCGGGCATGCTCTGGCTGCGCGGCCCAAACATTTTCGAGGGTTACCTCCACGATCCAGAACGCACCGCGGAAGTGTTGCAGGAGGGCTGGCTTAAGACGGGCGATCTCGGGCGCTTCGATGAGGACGGTTTTTTGTTCATCGAGGGGCGGCTCTCGCGTTTCTCCAAGATCGGGGGCGAGATGGTTCCGCATGAAACGGTGGAACAGAAAATCCTCGCCGCGCTCGAGCTGGATAATGAAGGCGAGCGGGCCATCGCGGTGACGTCGCTGGTGGACGAGCAAAAAGGGGAGGCCCTCGTCATTCTCAGCACGGTAGAAATCGATCAGGCGCAACTGCGCGCCCGCTTGCAGAAAGCCGGGATGCCGAATCTCTGGATCCCCAAGACAATTCGGCGGGTGGAGCAAATTCCGGTGCTCGCGACGGGCAAGCTCGACTTGCGTGGCTGCAGCGAAATCGCGGCCCAAGCCGGAGCGTTCCCCGAAGCGCCCGATTCTGCCTAACGAGAAGTGGAGGGCGTGATCTGGCAGGCGCCGGGAAAGGCGCCCGGATGGGTGTTCAAAAAGTGATCCAACCGGCTCGCCCGAATGGTGCGCTGGCGGCCATTGTCACACACCACCACGGTCGTTTCTCCGGGATTGAAACCACCGCCCCCACCGAAGCCACCGAAGGGCGGGAGCTGCGAAATGGGAGCTCCGACGCCGGGACCCTCGGCGGGGATGTCGTCGAGGACTTCTTTGCCGTCAAGCATCTCCTTGCCATCGAGCATTTGCTTGCCATCCGATTCCGTCCGGGTTTGTATCGAATCGACGCAATCGGGAGCGGTAGCGACCGCCGCGTCGTCAATCACAGCGGCGGATTCGGGCCAGGCCGAGATGGAAGCGGCCACAATCGAGCTATTCAGATCGCAGTCGAGAGTCTCGCCTTTCGCACAGCGGATGGCGGTGGCGACAATATCGCCGGCATACTCGTGATGGGCGGTCACGGCCGCCTTGGCGATGGCCGGAGCCCATTTGCGATTGCTTTTCACAGCGGCACAGACTGCGGTGAGAAACTGCGGTTTGCCGGCGGTCTTGAGCTGCACCCCGGGCGGGAGTCCGGATTCGATCATTTCCGTGGGACTCATCAGAACTGCATTCGCCACCGGCATCGTCACAATCCACAAAGCGCCGGTGAGACCGAAGGCGAGCAGCAGGGTAATCGCGGTGTAAGCCAGACGGGGCCGGTCGCGCGAGACGGTGAGCATTTTTTTCATGCGATGAGTCGAGGCTGGGAATTGGTATGAGTCATTTGCCCGGCTGGGTCAAGCAAAAGTATGGAGGCGGACCCGCGTTAAGCGTCGGCAAACTCCGGCACGAGTGACGGATCGTCGTCCGCCAGCTCGCCATCGGTCTCGTCCGGTTCCTCTTCGCGTCCCTCGTCATGCGTCCGGGCAATGAGGACGTAAAGCGAGGGGACAATGAAGAGCGTAAAGAGAGTCCCGATGGTCATGCCGCCGACCAGGACCAGACCGATGGAGTTTCGCGCCTTGGCGCCGGCTCCGGTAACGAAAATGAGCGGCATGTGACCGGCCACCGTCGCGATCGTGGTCATCAAAACCGGCCGCAACCGGATGCGGGCCGCCTGTGAAACTGCGTCGATCTTGTTGTGGCCTTCTCTTTGCAGCTTGTTGGCAAATTCGACGATCAGGATGGCGTTCTTCGCGATCAAACCGACGAGAGTCACCAAGCCGACCTGGGAATAGATATTGAAGGAGGTGGTGAAGGCGTTGGTGAAGAATTGCATGTTCGGGTTCGGCAATTTCAGGAACATGAAAATCATGGCCCCGAAGAGCGCGAGCGGAACAGAGCCGAGCAGGATGATGAGCGGATCGCGGAAGCTGTTAAACTGGGCTGCGAGGACGAGGAAAATCAGGACGACGGCGAGACCGAAGGCGGTGAGAAATTTGTCGCCCTCGACCCGGAGCTGGCGCGATTCGCCGGTGTAATCGATCGAATAACCGGCCGGCAGGATCTTGGCGGCCTCGTCTTCGAGCAACTTGAGGGCTTGATCGAGCGGGCGACCCGAGACACCGCTGATGGTGACGGCGTTGAGCTGCTTAAAGCGATTCAAGGTTCGCGGCACGGTTTTGTTCTTGATCGTGGCGACCGTGCTCAGGGGGATGAGCTTGTCATCCGGGCCGGAGACGTAGATGTCCTTGAGCTGTTCGGGGTTCAACCGGTCGGCGCGCTGGATTTGCGGAATGACCTTGTAGCTGCGTCCGGCAATGTTAAAGCGGTTGACGAAATTGCCGCCAAACATGGCGGAAATGTCGGCGCCGATCTCCTGCAGGTTGAGGCCGAGCGCGCCAACCTTGTCATGATCGATCACGACCTCGGCCTGGGGCTGATCGATCTTAGTGTCGATGATCGGCGGGAAAAAGAAGGTGCCGCTTTCCAGCGCCTTCTGCTGGAGTTGTTTGGCGAATTCGACCATTCGCTCGGGCTCCTCGGTCGAGAGAAGAACGATCTCGACCGGGAATTGACCGCCGCCAGGCAGAGCCGGGGGCATGACCGGGAACATCTCGATGCCCGGAATGGTGCCAAGCTTTTCCTGCACCTGCGGGAGCAACTCGAAGGCAGTCTCTTTGCGTTGATCCCACGGTTTCAGGACCATCCCGCCAAAGCCGCTGCTCGGGAAAGTGAGCTGGAACGTGAAGTCCGTTTGCGGAAAACTGTGGAACACCTCGCCCGCGGCGTCGGCGAAGGCAGCAGTCTGCTCGATGGTCGAATTCGCCGAAGCGTTGACGATGCCGAAGATGACGCCCTGATCCTCGGTCGGCGCGAGTTCCTTCGAGCCGAAGCTGGGCAGCAGCAAGAACATGATCGCCGCGATAATCGTGAGTCCGATCCAGGCGGTGTAGACCGCCGGACGGGCCCGCAGGGTGGCGTCGAGTCGGAGGCCATACCAGTCGCGAACCCGGTCGAAGAGGTGATTGACCCGCGCGGCGAACCCGCGCTCGGCGTCGCCAGCGCGCAGGAATTTGGCCGTCATGACCGGCGACAGGGTGAGCGCGACCACGCCGGAAATCGCGACCGCGCCCGCCAGAGTGAAGGCAAATTCACGGAAGAGCGTGCCGGTCAATCCACCCTGAATGCCGATCGGCACATAGACCGCAGCGAGCGTGATCGTCATGGCGACGATCGGGCCCACGAGCTCGCGGGCCCCGAGAAGCGCGGCGTTCATCGGGGTCAATCCATCGCGCAAATGCCGCTCGACGTTTTCCACCACCACGATGGCGTCGTCCACCACCAGACCGACCGAGAGCACGATCGCGAGAAGGGTGAGGAGATTGACGGAGAACCCGAAGACCTGCATGAGAAAGACCGCGCCAATGAGCGAGATCGGGATCGCGACGACTGGGATGATGGTGGAACGCCAGGAGCCGAGAAAAAGGAAAATGACGACGCAGACGATGAGCAGCGTCTCACTCAGTGTGACGTAGACGTCTTTGATCGCGGTGTTGATGTAATCGGTGCCGTCGTAGGCGATGCGGCCTTGCATGCCGGTGGGCAGCTCTTTGGTGATCTGCTCCATCTCCACCCGGACCCGCTTGATCACGTCGATCGAGTTGGCGTTGGGCAGCACGAAAATGCCCATAAAGACCGCGCGCTGTCCCGCGAACCGGACTTCCGAATTGTAATTTTCCGCCCCCAGGACGACATCCGCGATGTCTCCCAGCCTAACGAGAGCGCCGTTCTCCTCGCGCACGACCAGATTCTTGAAATCCTCTGTTGTGTGCAGGTCGGTGTTGGACGTCAGGTCGACCTGGACGAGCGCACCCTTGGTACTGCCGAGAGCGGCGAGATAGTTATTGTTGGCCAGCGCCCTGCGAACTTGCGCCGGGCTGACGTTGAGCGCGGCCATGCGATCGGGCTTCAGCCAAATGCGCATCGCGAAAGTCCGCCCGCCCAAAATCTCGGCCCGCTGCACCCCCTGGATCGCCGTCAGCCGCGGTTGGACGATTCGGTTGAGATAATCGGTGATCTCGTTCGACTGCAGGATATCCGAGGTAAAACTGAGATAAGCCGAGGCAAACTGCGAGTCGGCCGGCTCGATGTTGATGATGGGAACCTCCGCTTCTGGCGGGAGGTCTCCCCGCACCTGGTCCACCTTCGAACTGATCTCGGAGAGCGCCTTGGTCGAATCGTAGTTCAGCCGCAGTCGAGCCGTGATGGTGGAGACGCCCTGCGAACTAGTGGATTGCAGGTAATCGATGCCATCCGCGGCCGCAATCGCACGCTCGAGGGGCGTGGTGATGAAACCGCGCACCAATTCCGCAGCCGCGCCGACATAAATAGTCGTGACGGTGACCGAGGCGATATCGCTGCGCGGATATTGCCGAACATTGAGCGAAGAGATCGCCTGGACACCGGCGATCACGATCACCAGGCTGACGACCAGCGCGAGCACCGGTCGACGGATGAAAATGTCGGTAAACGACTTCATCGTTTCCTTTAGGTGTTCGGCGGAGCGGGCGTCAGGCTATCCTTGGGAGCAAGCTTGTTGTCGACCGCCACGTCGATGTTGTTGCGCATCTTAAAGACGCCGGTACCGACGACTTCCTGCCCTTCCTTCAATCCTTCCGTGACCGCGACGAAATCGCCTCGTGATTCACCCGTGCGGACGAACTGCTGCCGCGCAATCAGGGTGTCCTTGCCTGATTTCTCGTCCTTCTTCTTCTCGATCACATAGACCGAATTGCCGAACGGCGCGAAGGCGACCGCCGTCGTCGGGATGTAGAGAATCGGGTTCCTTTCCGGCAGTAAAACTTTGACCCGCGCAAACATTCCCGCGCGCAACGCATGGTCGGCGTTGTCAATCGTGGCCTGGAGCGAGACAGAGCGCGTGGCCGGATCAATCGCGGAGTTAATCGCGCTCAGGGTGCCATCGAATTCCCGGCCCTCGATCGCGTCAGTGGTCAGCTGCACCGGGAGGCCGGGTTTTACTTTCCCGAGATCCTGCTGGGGCAGCGAAAAATCGACGAAGACTTTATCCAGGGCCTGAAGGGTGACGAGCTTCTGTCCCGCGGGCACCATCTGACCTGGGTTTACTTCCCGAATGCCGGCGATGCCATCGAAAGGCGCGCGGATTTCCTTTTTGTTGATAACCGATTGCATGTTGTCGACCGCCGCTTTGGCCGCCGCGTATTTGGACGAGGCGGCGTCCAATTCTGCTTTGGAGATGACCTTGCGTTTCGACAGATCCTGGGCGCGGTCGAAGTCCGCCTTTCCCAACTCGGCATCAGCTTGCGCGGAACGAAATTGGGCTTGCTCGACCGACGAATCCAGCTTCACCAGCAGGTCGCCTTTTTTTACCGGACGACCGGATTCAAAGCCGATTTCGCTTACCATGCCCGGGAGCTCGGCGCTGATCGTGGCGCCCTGAACGGGGGTGATCGATCCTACGGCCGTCAGACTGGGCGCCCAATCGGCTTTTTTCACCTTGGCACTCGTCACTGTGGTCGGCGGCGGCACCATCGCCTTCCCGGCCGAGACCATAGCGAAAATCTGGAACGCCTTGATCCCCGCGATGACGAGAAAGATGGCGACCAAGGCGAGGACGACTTTGAAAATCGCGCCCTTCTGGCTCCGCTTCCGCGCTGGAGCGGCGGCGGTGCGTGCGACGGTATGAGATCGCGGACTACTAATGGCCGTTTGCATGAGTGGTTCGATGAAAAAGGAGCCGCCAGAGGATTCGGGCGACATTTAGTTGACGTTCACGCTGCCGTGTTCCGGACGTTCCGTCGGTGCGAAAAATATTTCGCATCATGGTTCCATCATTCACGGCAAAAATCATTTCTGCAATTTCACGCGGGTCCAGTCCCCGGGGAATGAGCCGCGCTTCCGGGGAACGGGCGATCAAGTCGGCCACGCCGTCAGTTTTGGCCTTGGCCACATTGCGGACGACTTTGGCGACCTGAGGATTGCGGCTGGCTTCGGCGAAGAGGTCGAGGACAAAGGCCGAGATAATCTGCGGCGATTGTTCGCCGCAGTGCGAAGTGAAAAGGATTTCCATGGCTTCGAGCAGGGTGGGCGCTTCGCCCGCGCGTGCGATCAGCTCCGCGATGTGCTTCTTGTGCTCTTCGGCGAGGGCGCCAATGACTTCTTCCTTGTTTTTGAAGTAGCGATAAATGAGTCCGACGCTGATCCCAGCCGCGGTGCTGATATCATGCATGCTCGTCTGGTGAAATCCGCGTTTGCCGAAGCAAAGCATGGCCGCTTCCAGGATCTGCTGGCGGCGGTCGAGTGAGACTTCCTGGCGTTTGACGGACATTGGCAGGGGACATTGAATGAACGTTCATTCAGTGTCAAATCGAAATAGATAAAGGAGCAGGGGGTGGGCCAATGGCGCCCTCTCCGCTAGCCGCCTCCCAGCTTGTCGGCGAAGACCGGATCTCGTTAGGCCGGTGCGGCCAGTCCTCCCTCGGGCCCGCTCTCGTTGACACATCCGGCCCCCCATTCAACTATATCGGCTCGCGCCAGGGTAGCTCAGTGGTAGAGCAGGGGACTCATAAGCCCTTGGTCGGGAGTTCAACTCTCCCCTCTGGCACTTTCGCCAACCGCGCCCGTCGCTACCGCATTCTGTCGCCGAGGTAGTGGCGCAATCCCTCGTCGTCGCCCCTCATCGCGACCATGAAGCAGACCCCGTCATGCACTTGCACCGCCCCCGCCCAGCCGTCGCC
>JALYOR010000081.1 GCA_030856765.1 Verrucomicrobiota bacterium
GGCTACGGTCTGGTACTCGGATGACGTTGCCGGGTAGTGGCAAACTCGGGGTCTACCAGCCGCAGCACGTCGGACCGGGGCCGATGTGACAGCAATTTGTCACGAAAGTTATTACATGAGGGAGTGCGCCCGTGAAGATTCGAACTTCAAACCTTCTGATCCGTAGTCAGATGCTCTATCCAGTTGAGCTACGGGCGCAAGGGAGGGTAATAAAGAGAGGCCGGGCAAGGCGTCAACTGGTCGACTGCGAGCGGTGAACCGCTCGATGAATTCAACCGAGACTAATGCGGAAAGATCGTCTTTCGCACTTTTGATTTCGCGCGATCATTCCGCGTGACGGTCTTTCTCGGCTGCGGATTTGCCGCAAAGTATCGCGAAGGGGGCGGTAATTTCTCGGTCCCGCTGCAGTGGATGCTGGGTCTGCGCCGGCTCAAGCAAGACGCGATCTGGCTGGAATGGCTGCCGGCCACAGAGAGCTCCGCGGCCGATGCGGCCTGTATCGCAAATTTCCAGCGGCAGTTGCCCGCGCATGGTCTGGCCGGGCGCTACTGCCTTCTTTACCAGGAGAAGAAAGGGGACGGGCACGATCTTGCGGGGGTTCGCTGCCTCGGAATCTCGAAACGAGAGCTGCGCGAGCGCCTGGCGGGACCGAATGTTCTTCTCAACCTTTCCTACTCGATCCACCCGCCGTTTCTGCTCGAATTCGAACGCCGTATCTTCTGCGATCTCGACCCAGGCGAAATCTTTTATTGGATGACCAAAATGGAGCTCGGGCAGAGCTCGCATCACGAGTTTTGGACCATTGGTCTCAACGTCAACCAGGCCGATTGCCGCCTGCCCAGATCGCCGCTGCCCTGGCGGACCTTTTTTCCGCTCGTCGACACGAAATTGCTGCGGGCGCGACCGCGGCCCCGACGAACGAAGTTCACCACCATCGGGCAATGGTATTGGGGTGGCGGCGTGGAGGTGGATGGCGCGTTTCCCGACCTTGCGAAGCAGCGGGCTTTCGCTCCCTATCTCGACCTCCCGTCGCGCGTCCCGGAAGCGGCTTGGGAACTGGCCATGAATCTGAATCCCGACGACCCGGAAAGGTCGCGCTTGCATAAGCTCGGCTGGCGCTTGGTCGATCCGCATCGAGTGGCCCGGACGCCCGGGCTCTATCGACGCTATCTTGCTTCGGCCACGGCGGAATTTACCGCCATCAAAGGAGTCGATGTGCGCTGGCAGACCGGCTGGGTGAGTGACCGGGCGGCGGCATTCCTGGCGTTGGGCCGACCGGTCATCACGGAAGAGACCGGCGCAGCGAAATACCTGTCGGCGCAGAGCGGACTCCTCTTCGTGTGCAACGCAACGGAGGCGGCCGAAGCGGCCCACCGCGTGATGTGCGACTGGCCGCGGCTCTCACGCGAGGCGCGCCGCAGCGCGGTGGAGATTTTCGATTCGGCCATTAATTTGCGCAAAATCCTCGGGCTTTAGCAGGGAAAAATGTGCCCGGGACAGGCGCTCCCCCGCTCCGCCATAAACCGCTTGGATTCGCCATTGCAAAAGCAAAACGGGATGCTACTCGTGTTGCCGTTATGGCCGATCTCATCAAAGCGGACGAACTGAAAAACCGCCTAAAAAAGATTCCCGAGTGGGAACTGGAGAAGAAGCACATCGAACGGACCTTTGAGTTCGATGAGTTCTCCGAGGCGATCGATTTCGTCAACAGCGTCGCCGAAGTGGCCGAGGACGAAGAGCACCATCCGGATATCGACATCCGCTTTAATAAAGTGCGCCTGCTTCTTTCCACTCACAGCAAGGGTGGCCTGACCGATCTCGACTTCAGCCTGGCGGAGCGGATCGATACGCTTTCGGAATAACAATCATGGCCGAGCCGGCAGCCGTTCCCGTCGCTCCGACGCGAGCGCGGTTGGTGGTCACGGCAGTCGTGGTTGCGTTCATTGTGGCGATCGTCTGGGCCGTGATCGATTATCGGCAGCAGCCCCCGCCTCCGCCGAACAAAGTCCACGAGCTCGTGCCGTAGCGCCCCTCGCTCCCTTCTGTCATCCCGAGTCGGCGAAGCGCGGCGAGGGACCTCTCAAACGGCGAGCGATTTCCGCCGCGGTCAGCGTTCCCGCCCCGCGAAATCGTCAGCTCAAGCAATACTTCCACGTAGTTCGCGAGATCCCTCGCCGTCTTCGAGGCTCGGGATGATAAGGCAAAGGGATCGGCTACCTCTCAACCTCTCAACCTCTCAACCCCGTCCTTCGTCGGCGTCGATATATTGAAACATCGTCTCGATGTCGTCGCGCTCGGTGAGGCCGCTCTCTTTCTTGCGGCGGACGAGCGTTTCGGTGACGTCATCGTTCCAGCCGGTCTTCCTCATGAACTCGTTCCAGATTTCGATCTCCTCCTCGGACGGCACCCGACCTTTCTGGAAAGCCCAGCGCAGAATTTCCCCGTCCGAGCCGCCCTCTTTCACGCGGGCCACGAGGTCGTCGTAGTTGACGTGGAGAATGCGGACGCAGCGCCCGTCGAAGCCTTGGCCCAGATTCGGCACCCACTCGTCGGGTAGCTCGCCGCGGGCATGCGCGCGGATCTTGTCGAGCATCCGGCCGAAATAAAACAGCCCGCCAACTTCGGCGGCCGGGCTGCGAGCAGGAAAGGGATTCGCGGTCATGCGGGAAGGTTGCCCCTCGGATTGTCGCTTGTCCACGCCCCGGCGGTGTCGGATGATCGCAGAGATGGATCGGATCGCAGGGATCGAGACCGAGTACGGCTGCCTGGTGAGCGGCGCAGCCGCCCATTCCAACGGCGACGCCTGGCCGGTGCGGGTGAAGAATCACCTTTTCCGTCGCCTGCGAGCCGGCGCGCTCGATCTGCATTATCGCGATTATGAAGAGCCGCCGGGCAACGGCGGGTTCCTGCTCAATGGCGGTCGGGTTTACCTCGACATGGGGCATATCGAGTACGCCTCGCCCGAGTGCCGCCAACTGCGCGACATCGTTGCCTACGACCTGGCCGGCGACCAGCTTTTGCAATCGGCGCTGGATTCGTTAGGCGCGGGCGAGTCGGTTTCCTTCATCAAGAACAACATCGATCACCACACCGGCGCGACCTTCGGCTGCCACGAGAATTATCTCATGAAACGCGAAGCGCAGTTCACCCCCGCGGCGCTCGGCGCGCTCCTCGCCTTCCTCGCCACCCGCCAGATTTTCACCGGCGCCGGCCGGGTCGGCCAGGCCAATCCCCTCGCCTTCGATTTCGAGGTGCCGGCGGAGGAAGAGACGGTCGACTTCCAACTCAGCCAGCGGGCCGATCACATTGTGAACGACATTTACCAGTGGGTGCAATTCAACCGCGCCATCATTAACGCGCGCGACGAACCGCTGGCCGATTATCGCAAATATCGGCGGCTCCATTTGCTCATCGGGGACTCGAACATGAGCCCGTTCGCCAACGCCCTGAAGATCGGCACCACGGCCTGCATCCTCACCCTGCTCGAGGCCGGCCTTTTGCCTAACGACCTCAGCCTGCTCGACGCCGTCCAGGCCACCCGGGAGATTTCGCGCGATCCGACCCATCGTTGGCTGGTGCAACTGGAGGACGGCAAGACCATCGGCGCGCTCGATGTCCAATCGCGTTTGCACGCTCTGGCCACCAAACATCTCGGCGGTGCGGATGAAGAAACCGACTGGCTGCTGGAAAGCTGGCGCTACACCCTCGACGCGCTGCCGCAAAAACCGGAAGCACTGCTCGGCGGGGTGGATTGGATCAGCAAGAAATGGCTGCTCGAGTCGTTCATGGCGGCGGAAGATCTGACCTGGAGCGACCCGTGGTTGCAGAGTCTCGATCTGGAATATCACAACATCGATCCCGCTCGCGGCCTTTTCTTCGGCCTCGAACCGGCCAAGCGAATCGGGGAATGGAACCAGCTCGTCCGCCAGAAAGACCTGACGCTCACCCCGCCGCTCGACACCCGCGCCCGCGGTCGAGCCCGGGCCGTCGCGGCCTTCCGCAATCAGAAGCGGCCTTACGTGATCAATTGGGACTCGATTGCCTGCGAGGCGCACGATTTCCTCGTCATGGGCGATCCCTTCAAGACCTACGTCGACGAGGTTGCAGAATTCATCCGGGCGCAACGCCGAATCCAACCGTTCTCGACCGACACCGAGTAGAAATCAGTTGCCGCCCCCGAGTGAGACCCTAAATTCCGCCCTCAACCCGCTCCAAGACCATGATTACTGTAATGCGCAAGCACCATAAGACCCTGATGATCATCATCACGGTCCTCGTCTGTATTTCCTTTTCCTGGTACTGGAACAAATCCGATTTCTCGGAGATGGGCAGCGGCGTGATCGGCAAGGTCTACGATCGCGACGTTTCGCAGGTCGAGTTCCAGCGTAACGTGCGCCTGCTCCGGCTCGCCAGCCAGCTCGGCATGCGCGACTTGGTTACGGAATTGACTGCCGGCGCGCAGAATGAGAACGAAGCGTTCGAGAATTTTTCCTGGAACCTGCTCGTCCTGCGTCATGAATCGGACGCGCTCGGGATCGAACCGACCACGAGCGAGATTGCGAGCGAGGTGAAAAAGTTGCCCGCTTTCCAAGGCGAAAAGGGATTCGATATCACCCGCTACACCGAGTTAACCGATCAGGTCCTCGCGCCTAACGGCTTCAGCGAAGCGCAAATCGAGGAACTGGCGGCCGATCAGATTGCACTCGATCGGGTGAAGAAATTGCTCAGCGCCGGAATCAGCCTCCCCGAAGGCGAGATGCGCGACAGCTACGAAAAAGCCTACGCCAAGATGGACGTGACCGTGCTTCCGATCCCGATGGAGAGCCTCATGCAGTTGCAGATCCCCGACGAGGAAATCGCCAAGGCCTACGAGGCGCGCAAAGCGCAGTTAAAGTCGGACGAAAAACGGAAAGTGAAGTTCGTGCAGTTCGCGCTCACCGACGAACAAAAGAAGCTCACCGGCAAAGCGCGCGTCGACGTGCTGCAAAAGCTGGCCGACCAGGCGAACGATTTCAACGAGGCCCTGCAGGCCAAGGGAGCGGACTTCGACCAGGTGGTCGCGAAGTTCAAACTCACTCCGAAAGAGAGCGGCGAATTCACCCAAGCCGAGCCAGACCCGGAACTGAAGGCAGCTCCCTCGCTCGCGCCTGCCGCCTTTGCCCTGACCAACGAATCGCCGAACAGCGATGCGATTCAGACTCCGGATGGTTTCAACATCATGCATCTGATGAAGATTCAGCCTTCTCGTCCGCTCACCCTCGATGAGGCGCGACCGAAACTGGTCGAGGACCTGAAAAAACAGCAGGCGCAGCAAATGGCCGCGCTCAAGGCGACCGACGCCGCGGGCAAGCTGCGAGAGGCATTGAAAGGCGGCAAATCCGTCGCCGAGGCAGCCAGCGCCGCCGGTGTGCAGGCGGAGAAACTGCCGCCCTTTGCCTTGGCCGATCCGATGCCCAGTGCCTCCCCGGGCGCCTCGCCCGATCCGAAAAAGGAACGTCCCGACATGCCCTACATCAAGCGCGCCGCGAGCAATCTGGAGCCTGGCAGCGTGAGCGATTACATCAACACTCCGGAGGGGGGCCTGCTCGTCGTCCTGGAGAAGCGGGAGAAAATCGATCCGGCCCAGTACGAGAAGGAACGCACCTCCCTCGAAGCGCGGGCGATGGAGAACAGAAATCAGGTCGTCTTTGCCGAGTGGCTGCGGGAGCGTCGGCACGCCGCCGGAGTCGCCGAGCCAAAAGCAGAACCGACCGCACAAACCGCGCCCGGCTAGCCGAGATCGCGCCGCGAGGACGGCGCGAGTGCAATCATAATGGAATCGGTCGACGAACTCTTCGACGACGCCAATGGCGACCTGGCCATCGGCGAATTGGAGGATGCGGTGGAAAAGTATCGCCGCTGCGTCGAGCTCGACCCGCAATTCTTCGACGGCTGGCACGCGCTCGGGATGGCCTTGATGAAACTCGGCCGTTTCCCGGAAGCGATCGAAGCGGGCAAAAAGACGGTCGAACTTCAGCCTAACGACCAGATCGGCTGGACGAGCCTGTCGTTATTCTACAATCGCAACGGCGACATCAAGGAAGCCGAAGCCGCCGGGACGAAGGCGAAGATCCTCTCCTGGGGCGGGAAGATCGCGAAGGAATAAGACGCGTCATCGAAACGGCGCTGCCACTTCTTT
>JALYOR010000078.1 GCA_030856765.1 Verrucomicrobiota bacterium
TCGAAGGCGAGAGACGATTTTCCCGAGCCGCTGAGGCCGGTAATCACGACCAGTTTCTCCCTCGGAATCTCGACGTGGAGATTCTTTAGATTATGCTGGCGCGCACCACTGATCTTGATACTCTTTGCAGGCATCGGACGGGATTTGTCGAACCTTTCAGTCAAGCACACCCGTCTGTTTTCTCCAGAGATTTGATCTCATCATGACCGAACCCGTCAGCAACATTCCGCAGGAAGAAATCGCGCAACTGCAAAAGAAGTTCAGCGAGATCAAGCACTCGATAAACAACGCCCTCGCGGTCATGATGGCCCTCTCGGAAATGTCGCAACGGCGGCCCGATTACGCTGAAAAACTGGCCACCACCGTCTTGGCGAAGGCCCCGCAGATTGTGACCAGCCTGCAGGAATTTACCCAGGCCTTGAACGACAAGGCAGGCGCGAAGCCGGCGGAAAAGAGCTCCTAGCGGCCCTCGAACGAGAGCAGCAGCTCTGCGATCTCCCGCGCCGCCTGCGGCCGGCTCAATCGGCCGATGTTGGCCGACCATTCACGCCAGAGACGCGCATCTCCGGAGAAGGCAGACTCGACTGCTTCAAGGATCGCTCCAGGTGTGGGGGCGACGGTCCCGGAGCGCGTCATCTCGATCAACTGCGCGTTTCCTGCCTCCTGGCCGGGCACAATTTGGCTAATGATCATCGGGCATTTGGCCGCGATCGCTTCCTGCACGGTCGCTCCGCCAGCTTTGCTGATCAAAAGGTGGTTTTCTAACATCAGACGCGGGAGTTGATCGCTCCAACCCACGATCCCAAACTTTCGCGGAAGCTCCGCGTGGAGAGCTTCGACCGAACGACGGAGACGCTCGTCGCGGCCTACCGTGACGGTCAGCATCAGGTCCGGAAGGCGGGTGAGGCCGCGGATAATGGCGGGGGCCGCCTTGCCGCCAGCGTTGATCATGTAGAGAACGCGGCGTTCCTCCCCGGCCGCCGGTGGCCGGCGGAGATCGCCTAACTCCTCGATCCGGGGCGTGACCGGAAACCCGCTGATGCCGATTTTTTCGCCAGGCACGCCCGCCCTGCTGAGAACGGCCGCCGTTTGCTCGTTTGGAACAAGG
This sequence comes from Verrucomicrobiota bacterium, assembly GCA_030856765.1. GTDB lineage: Bacteria > Verrucomicrobiota > Verrucomicrobiia > Chthoniobacterales > UBA10450 > Palsa-1392. The sequence continues at coordinate 1,109 of JALYOR010000078.1, forward strand.
AAGAGATCCGCGGCGCAACGGAACCAAATCGCGTTGACCGTGATCGAATCGGTAATACAAACGACACGCCGAAAGGCGGGGGGCGCCCCACCCAGAATCGACTCGATCAGATAGGCATAGGCGGGGTAAACCGAGACCACCACGGTCGGCTGGAAGCGAACCAGCAATTGGCTCAACCGCGCCCTGGCCATAAAAAGCCAACCCATCTGCGGCCCGTAATTTTCCTGTCCATCGAGCCATCGATAAAGCTGGCCCCAGGCGCGCGGGGTGCGGTTAATCATGGCCAGATAGCCCTGGCGCGCCCAGTCGTTCGCCAGGCCGTAGGTCTCGCCGAAAATATCGTGCAACTCGACCGCCGCCGCCCCGCCGGAGACGGCGGCCAGACCATCGCGCATTCCCTTTGCGGCGGCGTTATGGCCTTCGCCAAAACCGGCCGTCAGGATGAGGATTTTTTTCTCCATTCGTTAGGCGAATCTGTCGGCGGAGAGTTTAATGGCAATCCCCGGACGGCAAAGTAAACTTCGCATGACGATGAAATTCCTCCGCTTAACTGGCCGGGTGGTGCGACGCCTCGTCTGGGAGACCGCTACCGACCAGACGATGGGCCTTTCCGCCCAGATGGCCTACCAATTTCTGCTCACCCTCGTCCCCGGTCTGCTTTTCCTCTGGCATCTGCTCAGTCTCTTCGGCACCGACCCGGCCAAATTGCATAAAATGCTTGGCGTCGTCCGCGCTTTTCTGCCTCCCGATCCCAAAATCCAGGAGATCCTCGACGTCATCGTAGCCAACGTCATCGTCACGCCGACCAACAGCACCGTGACCACCGCCGGCGTGATCTTCGGCATCTACCTCGGCACGATCTTCATCTCCACCATCTCGCACGCTCTCAGCCGCACCCATGGCGTGACCGAAGATCGCAACTGGTGGTCGAAATACATCATCTCCTTCCTCCTCCTCTTTTGGTTCGGCCTCACCATCCTGCTCGCTTTTAACATCACCGTTTTCGGCGAGACGCTGGCCGGCATTGCGGAAGTGAATTTCCAGCTCGGCATCCCGCTGCAGAGTTGGGTCGCCGCCCTCAATGTCCCTTTCACCGCTCTCGCCCTTGTCATTCTTGCCCTCGGCCTCTACCTGCTCACGCCCGAGAATTACCTCACCGTGCGCCAGGCTCTGCCCGGCGCGCTCTTCTTCGCGCTCGGCTGGATGATTGTAACCAAGCTGTTTCAATTCTACGTCGCGCGTTACGACCGCTACAACCCGACCTACCTCGCCCTCGCCTCCATCATCATGCTCTTGACCTGGATGTATCTCACCTGCCTCCTCTTATTGTTAGGCGGGAAACTCAACGCCATCCTGCGCCGCGAAAGCGAACGCGCCGCCGCCCGCGCCGAGCATGCCGCGGCCGAGGCCGAACCGCAATCCGCCTAACCATTCCCGCGCTTTGAGCCGACTGCGATTCCAACGCCGCTGGCCGCTCGTGTTCTGTCTCCTGCTCCTCGGCGCGGGCCTCCTTGGCACGATCACCCACGCCGAGCTGACCGAGGAACAGAAGAGGCAACTCTTCCTCAAGGCGCGCGAAAAAATGCGCACCGTCGCGACCCCGACTCCGGAAAAATCAGCCACCCCGCGCAGCAAGCCTAAACCAGCCGCGCATCCTCCAGTGAAGAAAAAGAAAAAGCCAACTCCCGAACCGGAGGAAGAAAAGCCCGCCCGCACTCCGCGAGCAAAACCGGAAGCAACCCGCACCCCGCGACCCGAGCCCGAAGAGACGCCACGCCGCCGCCCCACGCCCGAGGAATCCACACCGCCGCGCACCAGCGTCACCAAGTCCCGGAAAGCCGATCCGCCCGCCGATAAAGAGTCTGCCGAAGTGATCGTGAAAAAATCAGGTTATCAAAAGCCGCGCGGCTTTTCCCTCCTCCCCTTCCACCTTTTCGGCAAGCGTTACAAATATCTCACCAACGACGTGCGGAAGCAGATCGATCGTGCGCCGGTCCTGCGAGAGCGCTGGCGCTTCATTATCGTCCACAACAGCGGCACCCGGCAGGGCAACGCCCGCATCTTCGATTACTACCACAAGAACGTCCGCCGGATGAAGAACGGCCTCGCCTATCACTTCGTGATCGGCAACGGCACCTCCTCCGGCAACGGCGAAATCGAAGTGGGCAACCGCTGGCGGCGGCAGATCAACGGCGGCCATGTGCACAGCGATTACCTTAACAATATCTCGTTAGGCATCTGCCTGGTCGGCGATTTCAACCGCGACCAGCCGACCCGCGCGCAGCTTGAGGCGTCCGACGAACTCATCCGCTACCTGCGCGACCGTTGCGGGAAAGTCGAGCGGCACGAAATCCCGGTGCGGCCCCACCGCGAGATGAA
>JALYOR010000147.1 GCA_030856765.1 Verrucomicrobiota bacterium
CTTCCGCGTGGGCCACACCTTTTTGCCGCCCGTCTTGAAGCGGTTGAATTCTAAAGGCAGGTCCGTTCCAGGAGATATTGGCTTGGGTTCTGGAATGCCGTGACAGAATCCATCTGTCTCAGGACGCCTTCGAAGCTCTGAGGGCCTGCTCGAGGATTAGCGCAGCGAGGCTTTGCGTCGCTTCGTCCAGTGCCGCATTGGCTGCTTTTAGCTGCGCCGCCTGATGCACCGCCAAGGCGCCGCGAACCTGACCCGTCAGCTCTTCGATCCGTTCGCGTTCCGTCGGGGAGAGATGATCGCCGGCCAGTGGCAATGCCTTCTCGACCGCGGCCAGCATCTCCTCGGATTTGAGCCGCGTCTCGGTCCAGATCCGCTCGCTCATGTCCTCGAAGGCATGTTCGAGGGAGTCGGCAATCATCGCCTCGACCGCTTCGTCCGAAACGTCCACTGCGCTCGTGAGGGCGACGATCTTTTCCGCCCCGGTCCCGGCATCGCGGGCCAGCACTCGCAGGATGCCATCGGCATCAATCTCAAATTGCACCCCGACCCGCGCTGCTCCTTTAGGCGCGGGCGGAAACTCTAGTTCGAACTCGCCCAGCGTCCAATTGTCTGCCGCCAACTCCCGCTCGCCCTGCAGCACTTTGATTTTCATCGCTCGTTGCCGATGGACCGCGGTGGTGAACATCTCCCCTGCCCTGACCGGGATGGTGGAGTTTCGCGGGATGATCACATTCATCAAGCCGCCGAAAGTCTCGATGCCTAACGACAGCGGCGTGATGTCGAGCAGGACAACGTCGCGGACCGCGCCGGAAAGGATGCCAGCCTGGATGGTCGCGCCGAGCGCAATAGCTTCATCGGGATTCTGCGAAGTGTTCGCTTCCCGGCCGAACAGTTCGGAAACGAATTGCCGGACGAGCGGCATCCGGGTCATCCCGCCGACGAGAATCACTTCATCGAGGTCGGCCGCGGCGAGGTTCGCGTCGGCCAAGGCGCGGAGGCAATGTGCCCGCGTGCATTGGATGATGGGGCGCGCGATTTTCTCGAGGGCATCGCGGGTAAGTTCGTAGGTGAAGTTCCTGCCCTCGACGAAGGGCGCATCGATGCGCACGCTCGTTTCGCGCGAGAGGCGGTGCTTCGCCTCGATCACCAGTTCGCGCTTCTGCCAGTTGGCGGTGGGCAACTGGCAGTCCGCGACGAGCGCTTCGTCGATATCGTCGCCGCCCAGGTGGGTGTCGCCGCTGGTCGCGAGCACCTGGAAGACGCCGTCGTTTAATTCCAGGATGGAAATGTCGAACGTGCCGCCGCCGAGATCGTAGACGGCAATCTTCGATTTCTCCTTCAGCTTGTCGAGGCCGTAGGCCAGCGCGGCCGCCGTCGGCTCGTTGATGATACGCTCGACGGTGAAACCAGCGGCCCCGCCCGCCGACTTGGTGGCGTGGCGCTGCGCGTCGTTGAAATAGGCCGGCACGGTGATGACGGCCCGGGTCACCGGCCGCTCGAGCGCGGCTTCCGCATCCCGTTTTAATTTGCCCAGGACGAGCGCGGCTATTTCCTCCGGCGCGTAATCGCGCCCACCCACCCGGACGCGCAGCGGTCGGCCATTCTGCCTAACGATGTCGTAATCGGCCGTCAAATCCTCCGCGGCTGCATCATCACCGCGCAAACCGATCAGTCGTTTAGCGGAATAAACGGTCGCGGCCGGTTGCAAGGCCCGCATCCGGCTGGCCGCCCCTCCAATCAGCGGCTCGCCGTTCTCCGGGAAATTGACGACCGACGGCGTGAGCCGGGCACCGTCCGAATCAGCCAGGAGGATGGGAAAACCCGCATCCATCACGCCGATGAGCGAATTGGTGGTGCCGAGGTCAATGCCGACGATGTCTTGATCCATGTTGGAGCGCGGGCTGGCGGTCATGCCTGCCCTGCATGAACCAAAACTAGGCCGAATCCCCCGTGCTTGCCGCTGGTTTCTCGCGAGTAAAGCGAAGCGAGGGCAGCCCCACGATTTCGTAAGTGCCGGACGCGTTCCCGATGCCCGCCGTGTCCATGCCGGCCAGGATTTCGCGGCTCATCCCGTCTTTCACCCCGCGCACTCCACGCTCGTTCACCACGAAACGCACCGTCAGTTCCACCCAGTTGTCGGTGATGCGGTAATAGACGGTCTGCTCAAACTCGGCGTCGTTGACGAAGTAGCGTCGCCGCATCGTCTCGAGCGCCTCGTGGCTGACCTCGCTCACGTTCACGGTGGCCGGCGCGCGACCGCGAGCAGGATCTCCTCCAGCTTCGACCGATCGTCGCGATAAGAGACTGGGATCATGATTTCTTCCCGGAGATAGGGGAAATCGCGGGTGTCGCAGAAGCCAGCGGACGACTAGGAAGACGCCGCTAGGAGCAGCAGCAAAGGCACGGGCGCTACATCCCCTTAACGAACTGCACCACGATGGCAATGACCGCGAGGATCACCAGA
>JALYOR010000167.1 GCA_030856765.1 Verrucomicrobiota bacterium
CCCCGGAACCGATCGGAAAGCCGTCCGCGACGGGAAAGTTCGTCGCGGTGAGACACCGCGACCAGCACTCGAGACGAGTGCGCTACCCAGGCAGATCGCACACGAACGTGAAAGCTGGCTCGGACACGCTAGAATAATCGGATGGCTGAGAAACTTTCGAAGGGGAGCCGCCTGCGGGAACTCATGGAGAAAGGCATCGTCGCGATGCCGGGCGTCCCGAATGCCTCCATGGCGCGGCAAGTCGAGCGCGCCGGATTCGAGGCCGTTTACATCAGCGGAGCGGGACTGGCGAATTGCACCGCGGGTTTGCCGGATGTCGGGTTGCTCACGCTAAATGAAGTGACAATGCTGGCCGGTTTCATTGCGCGCGCGGTCAAGATTCCCGCGATCGTTGACGCCGACACCGGCTTTGGCGGGGCCGAGAATGTCGGGCGCACGATTTACGAACTCGAAAGCGCAGGACTGGCGGGTTGCCATCTCGAAGACCAGGAATTTCCCAAGCGTTGCGGACATCTGACGGGCAAGAAATTGGTCCCGATCGAAGAAATGGAAGCGAAAATCCGTGCCGCCGTCGCGGCGAAACGCGATCGCGACTTTCGCGTCATCGCGCGGACCGATTCCCGGGCGATGGAAAATTTCGCCGGCGCCGTCAAGCGCGCCAACGCCTACGTCGCGGCGGGCGCCGACGCGGTTTTCCCCGAGGCGTTGCAAACGAAGGAAGAGTTCCGTGATTTTGCGCAGGAAGTGAAAGTGCCGCTCCTCGCCAACATGACTGAGTTCGGCAAAAGCCCGTCGCTCAACGTCCAGGAACTGGGCGAACTCGGTTATCGGATGGTCATTTTCCCGCAAAGCGCTTTCCGCGTTTCCATGAAAACGACTGACGAGTTTTTCCACGCACTCAAGGCCGCGGGTTCGCCTAACGACTGGCTCGAGCGCATGCAGACCCGCAAGGATCTTTACGCCACGCTCGGCTACGATCCGGCGGCGGAAAGCTGGCCCGGTTATCAGGCCGATTGAAATAGTCGCTCCGGCGCGGCATGTTGAACGCGCCCGCTCGCAATCACGCGACGCTGCAAATCCCCTCCCTCCAGGGCAAGATCAGGAGACAAAATCTATGAGCACAGAAGAAAAACCCGCTTACAGCCCCGGCCTCGCCGGCGTCGTCGCAGGAGAAACCGAGATATGCTGGGTCGATCCTAACGCCGGCCTCATGTATCGCGGCTACGACATTCACGAGATGGCGGAGAAGGCGAATTTCGAGGAAGTCGCCTACCTGCTGCTCAACGGCGAGCTCCCGACGGTGAAAGAGCGAGAAGAGTTTTCCCGGGAACTGGCGAAAGAGCGTTCACTGCCCAAAGAAGTCCTCGAGATGATGCGGTTGATGCCGAAAAACACGCATCCGATGGACATGCTCCGCACCGGTGTTTCCATGCTCGCGCCTTTCGACAAGGACCTGAACGACCACTCGCACGAGGCTAACGTCCGCAAGGCGATGCGTCTGATCGCGAAAACCACGACGCTCATTGCGGACGGTCACCGGATTCAGCGCGGTGAGAATCCATTGCCAGAACGGCCCGACCTCACGATGGCCGGCAACCTATTCTACAAACTGAGCGGCGAAGTTCCGCAGGATTGGAAGATCCGGATGATGGACACGATTTTCATTCTCTACGCCGATCACGAATTCAATGCTTCGACCTTTGCCGCGCGTGTCACCGCCGCGACCCTGGCCGACATGTATGCCGCGGTCACGAGCGCGTGCGGAACGTTGAAAGGCCCGCTCCACGGCGGCGCGAATGAAGAATCGATGAAAATGCTCGATGACATCAAGACGCCGGATCGCGCGGAGAAATGGATGATGGATGCGCTGGCCAAGAAGGCCAAGATCATGGGCTTCGGTCACCGCGTTTACAAAGCGGGCGATTCCCGCGTGCCGATCATGCGCGAAATCGCGCGCGAACTCGGCAAGCGGGTCGGCAAAGAAGAATGGGTGCCGATTTGCGAGACACTCGAGGCGACGATGGACCGCGAGAAACATCTCTGCGCCAACGTCGATCTCTACGCCGCGCCAGTCTTCACCATGTTGGAATTTCCGCCGGAATTGAACACACCGATATTTGCCGCGTCCCGCGTCGCCGGTTGGTGCGCGCACGTCGTCGAGCAACAGGATCACAACCGGTTGATTCGCCCGCGTTCGCTCTACACCGGACCAGCCGCGCGGCCTTACCAGCCTTCCGGCGCTTCCAACGGCTCGAAGTAAATGGCCGATCAAGCCGGATCGTCGCTCCAGGAAAAATACGCGCCTAACAACGCCTGCTGGGGTTGTGGGCCGTCGAACGCGGAAGGCCTCCGCATCCGGAGTTTTCCGGAAGGCGACGCGGTCGTGGCGGAGTGGAGACCGGAGACGAAATACGAAGCGTTCCCCGGCGTTCTGAACGGCGGCATCATTGGCACGTTGCTCGATTGCCACTGTAACTGGACGGCGGCTTATCACCTCATGAAGCAGGCCGGCGAGAAGTGCGTGCCCTGCACGGTGACGGCGGATTACGCGATCAAGCTGCTGCGCCCGACGCCGACTAACGACACGGTGTTTCTTTCGGCCAAGGTGGTGGATTCAGCCGGCGATCGCGCGACGATCGAAGGCACGCTCACCGCCGGTGGGAAGGTTTGCGCGACCTGCCGCGGGACTTTCGTGGCCGTTAAAGAAGGCCATCCCGCCTTCCATCGCTGGTAAGAGAAACTGGACGAGCGGAAGCTCGTCCCTCCGGAGGGTCATGCTTCCGCATGACCAAGGTGGAGCTCGCTGGACAAGCGGAATTCACTGCCTGAATTCCGTCGATGCACAGGTCGATGAGGCGCATTTAGGCTGGGGACATGGAAACGACAAACTATCGAGTGGTTCCGTTGGCAACCGAGGTGGCGGAGGCTGCTCGGCGCGCAGCCGAGGCGGGAGCGAGCGATCACGCTTACGTGACGGTTGATTCGCCAACCGGTTATCCGTGCCGGCATTGTTTGCGCTGGGGAAGGCCTGGCGAAAAAATGATTCTGTTCCCCTACGCATCGATTCCCGCGGGTCATCCCTATTCGGAAAGCGGTCCGATCTTCGTTCATGCGGAGTCGTGCTCGCGCTACGAAATGACGGGCGAATATCCGGTCGATTTTCGCCGTGGGCGCGTCTTACGCGCTTACAACGCCAGGCGCGACATGATCGCGGCGGAAGTGGTCGGCGAACGCAATCCGGAAACGGTGATTGAAAACCTCCTCGCCGACCCGGAAACTGAATTTCTGCAAGCTCGGAGCGCCGACCGCGCCTGCTTCACTTTTTCCATCAGACGCGCATGAAAACACCAGAACTTCTTCCGCCTAACGACACCATGTATAATGCGCTGGTCAATCGTGACGCCAGCTTTGAAGGCATCTTCTTCGTCGGCGTACGCACGACCGGCATCTTCTGCCGGCCGACCTGCAGCGCGAAAAAACCGGCGCGACAAAACGTCGAGTTTTTTCCTTCGCCTAACGAGGCCTTGCTCGGGGGTTACCGTCCCTGCCTGCGCTGTCAGCCGATGGATCCGGAGGGAACCGCGCCGGAGTTGATCAAGCGCTTGCGGGCCGAGGTGGAGAAGGCGCCCGACGGCCGGCTGACGGAGAAGGAGCTGACTTCGCTCGCGATCGACCCGTCGACTGCGCGTCGCCAATTCAAGCGCTACTACGGGATGACCTTCCAGGCTTATCACCGGGCGCGTCGGATGGGCTTGGCCCTGCGCGAAGTCCGGCGCGGTGAAAGCGTGGAAGAAGCGCGCCACGGCAGTGGCTTCGGCTCCGAGAGCGGGTTCCGCGAAGCTTTCACGAAAATTTTCGGCGATTCGCCGACCGCGGCCAAGGAGCGCGACTGCCTCTTTGCCGAGCGCCTAACAACTCCGCTCGGCACGATGCTGGCGGTGGCGGACGACGAAGGTTTGCGGCTGCTTGAGTTCGGCGAGCGTCGCGCCTTGGAGCGCGAGCTGCCGATTTTGCGTCAGCGCTTGAAGAAAAGCATCGTGCCCGGAGAGCACCCTCATCTTTCGTCCACTCGAAAACAGCTGGCAGATTATTTCGCGGGTAAGAATCTCGAGTTCGATATCCCGCTCGCGCCGGTCGGCACGGATTTCCAGCTCCGCGACTGGGAAGTCCTGCGCTCGATCCCCATGGGGGAAACGCGCTCCTATTCCTGGATGGCCGAGCAAATAGGCCATCCGGGTGCACGCCGCGCGGTCGGCCGCGCCAACGGCATGAATATGATCTCGATCGTCATTCCCTGCCACCGTGTCATCCGCGCGGACGGCTCGCTTTGCGGCTACGGCGGCGGACTTTGGCGCAAGAAATGGCTGCTCGAGCACGAGCGGAAGTTTGTCCGCGCCCAGCAGGACTCGAACCTGCGACCGTCGGATTAGAAATCCGATGCTCTATCCGGCTGAGCTATGGGCGCCGTGCGGGGCAAAGTAATCGCCCCGCGCGGCGCTGCAATTGGCTTCCGTCCGCTGGATGGACGAAAGAATTAACCGCAGAGATCGCGGAGCCTGCCCAAATCCTCTGCGCTCTCCGCGGTTAAAATCGGCCGGCGTGATCTTAGTCGCGGATCCCGTTTTTCAACTCCCAGACCTTCAGGGCAGCCAAGAGCAGGCTTTTTGTTCGGGTAAGGGTGCCGACGGCCGGGCGCACCGCTTCGCCATCGGACCCGGGAGCGGTTTTGGCACGGCGTTTGGGAGACTTTGAGCGGTTCTTGGGTCGAGGACGAACGGCGGCTTCGCTCTGCGCCAGGTGCCCGCTTGGATTTAGAGGTGTCATAATTAC
>JALYOR010000169.1 GCA_030856765.1 Verrucomicrobiota bacterium
CCGGGGAGCGCATGCGCCTCGCGTGCTGGTTTTGGCGCCTCGCCAAAACAGGCTTTGAAAGGTGTCGCAGAAGATAAAGTTAGTGAAGGCGGGGCGCCTTCACCAGCACGCGAGGCGCGTGCGCTCCCCAGCCGATGAACTCGCGCAGTCAAAGTCTCATGCCAGCATTGACCGCCCTCATCTCCCGCGAGCTCCACGCAGGCTTCCTTAACCACTACCTCCAGGTCTTCTCCGTCCTCGCTCTCGGGGGCGGGATTGGCGCGGCCCTCGTCGCCACCACGCCCGACGCCGCGCCGATGTTCATCCTGCAACTGGCGCTCTACTTCGTTTCCCTTTTTGCCCTGCTCATCGGTACGAGCAGCGCGCGGGCCGAGTCCCAGGAATGGCCGCTCCTTTTCGCCCAACCAATCCCACGCGCCACTTTTCTCCTCGGGAAATTCCTCGCTTTCAGCCTCATCTTTGCCGGCATCCTTGCGCTTTTTTTCCTGCCCACGCTCTTCGTCAGGCAAGCCGACGCCGGTTTCCTTGGACTCTATCTCTACACCCTGACGCTGGCCGCTCTCTTCGTCGCGCTCGGGCTCTGCGCCGGTTTTTTGGCGCGGGACCGGGTGCAGGGACTCGTTCTGAGTATTAGTCTGTGGCTGATCCTGCTTTTCGGCCTCGACCTGGTCGCGCTGATCGCGGCGCACTTTTCCTTTCTGCAACGGGCGCCCGACATCTGGTCGGCGCTCCTCATGCTGAACCCTCTCGATTCGTTCCGGATCCACACCCTCTTCGCGCTCGAGCGCATTCCAGCAGAGACGGCGAAAGAGACGGCCCTGACGAGTTGGTGGCTCGCGCAGAGCGGACTGTGGTTTGTTCTCATCTCCATTCTCTGGACAGCAAGCAGCCTCGGGATCGCCGCCCGGCATCTGGCGGCCTGGGAGGACTAACGATGGCGACCGCTTTCAAAAGACTCGATGTGCGTCCCTTGATCGCGAAAGGGGTTGAGCCTTTCGCGACCATTCGCAGGCGTGTCGATTCCCTCAAGGAGGGCGAGGGCTTAACGGTGATCGCTCCATTCCTTCCCTCGCCTCTGATCGAAAAACTGGGCAGCGAAGGCTTCCAATCGCGCGTCGAACGCCAGGTGGGCGGCGGATGGGTGGTGCATTTCTGGCGGGAAGAATAGCGGCACGTTTCGATCCCAAGGGTGCAAACAAAAAAGTTTCTCGCGCTCGCCGCGGCGGAACCATTCCGAATCTTCTTTCCGCTCGGTCTGGTTCTGGGCGCGATTGGCGTTTCACTCTGGCCGTTGTTCTACTGGCACCTGATCGCTGTTTATCCGGCGCCGGCTCATATGCGATTGATGATCGAGGGGCTGATGGGCTCGTTTGTCGTGGGCTTTCTCGGCACGGCGGGTCCGCGGCTGCTGGAAGCGGCGCCATTCGACGGGCGCGAAACGCTCACGCTCTTCGGGCTGCAAACGGCGAGCGCGGTTCTGCATCTCGCCCGGCAACAGGCGGCTGGGGACATTCTCTTTCTCGTCCTCCTTCTCTTCTTTGGTTTCACGCTTGTCAGGCGTCGCACCGGGCAGAGCGATCTGCCGCCGCCCAGCTTCGTTCTTGTCGCCGGCGGATTGGTGAATGCGCTGGCGGGTGTGCTGCTGGTTCTTCTTGCGGGGCACAGCCTGTTTGCTGATCAGCTCGGGAGACTGCTCCTGAATGAAGGCTTCATTCTTTTTCCTCTCCTTGGAGTGGGAACGTTTTTCTTTCCGAAACTACTCGAGGGCGAAGCAGAGCCGCCGATCAATCCGCAGGTCGGTAACGCACTCTGGCGACGGGGAGCAGCCATTGCGGTGGCGTGCGCGGTCGTTTTGTGGACATCGTTTGTCATCGAAGCGCTCGGCTGGACGCGGAGCGCGGCGGTGCTGCGTGGCCTAACGACCGGCATGTATTTCGTCACGCAGGGACAACTCTTTCGCGGGTCGATTGAGCGGACCTTTCTCGCGCGCGTTTTCGAGTTCGGGGCGATTCTTCTCACTGCCGGGCTGTTTCTTCCTCTCTTCCTCCCGAGCTATCGGGTGGCAGACCTGCACGTGGTCTTGATCGGCGGATTCAGCGTGATTCTCTTCACTGTCAGCACGCGGGTGATACTCGGTCACAGCGGACATGCGCACCTTTTTCAACAACGCCGGCTGCGTTTTCTCATCGCCGCAATCGGTTTGCTCGTGCTGGCCATGCTCACCCGCCTGAGCGCGGATTTGTTTCCCGGCGAACGGAACAGTTACCTCGTTTATGCCGCGCTCGCTTGGCTGCTGGCCGCCGGGGTCTGGGGCTGGGCGCTTCTGCCGAAGCTCAGATTGAGCGAAAACTGAGTCGCATATTTTTTGTCGCCGTTGCGAGGAGAACTCGATTAGCGTCGTCCCGGTGGCGCTCGATCGGGATCAGTTCAGGCAGGCGATGACGGAAAATACGCTGCGCAGCTGCCAGCTTTTTACCGGCCTGCCCGCTGCCGACATCGAATCGGTCGCGTTCTTCGCGGTCACGAAACATCTGGCGAAGGATGAGTACCTCTTTCGTGAAGGCGATCCGGGGCGCGGTTTTTATGTCGTGCAGCAAGGCCGGATCAAAGTGCATCGGGTTAACGCGGCGGGGAAGGAGCAGGTGATTCACGTTTTTGGCCCGGGGGAATCTTTCGCGGAGGCGACTCTCGCGACCGCGGGCGGTTATCCGGCCGACGCCCGCGCGACGGAAGCGAGCGCGATCCTCCTGATTCCGAAATCAGAGTTCACCGATTTGTTGCGGCGACGGCCAGACCTGGCCTTGCGCATGCTTGGCTCGATGAGTCAGCATTTGCGCGTCCTGGTGGGGCTGCTCGATGATCTGACTCTCAAAGACATGGAAACGCGTCTGGCCAACTGGCTTTTGCAACGTTGTCCGCGGCCCGTGCCGGAGAGTCCGGTGGTGGTGGAGCTCGACCGCACGAAGCGGGTCCTGGCGGCGGAGATGGGCACGACGAGTGAAACGCTCTCGCGCACTCTGGCGAAATTTCGCGACCAGAAATTGCTCAACGTGAAAGGAAGCACGATCACGCTGACCCGGCCGCGCGCCTTGCAGAATCTCTTGCAACGAAACCTGGGCGAGCTCTAGCGCCACCGTGTCTTGTGCAGAGTTGGTTTATCGTGGCGCGGCGTCTGGCCGGATTTCCGAGAGGGAGGGGAAGTGCTCCCAAGAGCGGCCGTTGTCAGTCGAAACGCAGAACCTCTTTCCGAGCTCGCCAGTGCGGGGACCTTTCGAAAGTGGGCAACACTTTTCGTTTTTTCCCGAGAGCGGAACTTGATTCGTTATTCCAGCGAGTTGTTTGCTGGCCAGGGCCGGAATCGTTCGCCATGTTAGCGGGGGCATCCGGCGTGAGGTCACTGCGCGGGTGGCCCCACAGGACGTTAACCGGAGAATATTTTATGCTTACGAACACAAAAGTTGTCGATGCGATCAATAAACAGATTGGCAACGAATTTGGCGCTGCGATGCAATACGTCGCGATCGCGGCCCACTTCTCGAGCGACGCGCTCCCGCAACTCGCCGAACATTTTTTTCGCCAGGCCGCGGAAGAGAACGATCATGCGATTCGTTTCATCAAATACGTCATTGATGCCGGCGGCAAAGTCGTGATCCCGGCGATCGCCGCGCCCCAGCCCAGTTTCCAGAACGCCGAGGAAGCGATCAAACTCTCGCTCGACCAGGAGATCGTGGTCACGCACCAGATCAACGCGCTGGTGGAATTGGCCCGCGCCGAGAACGATTACATCACGATCAACTTCCTGCAGTGGTTCCTGACCGAGCAGCTCGAGGAAGTTTCGTCGATGGACACGCTGCTCAAGATCGTGCAGCGCGGCGCCAATAATCTCCTCAGCGTGGAGGAATATCTCGCGCGCGTCGGGGTGAAAGGCGCGGGGCCCCGTTAGGCGCCATTGTGGAAGGGGTCAACGCCCCCGGCTAGAGCTATTCCACTGTTACGCTCTTGGCCAGATTGCGCGGCTTGTCCACGTCGCGACCGAGGGCGACGGCGAGATGGTAGGCGAAAAGCTGCAGCGGAATGACGGTCAAGACCGGCATGACGACATCCTCCGCGTCGGGGACGAGAATAGTGTCGTCGACGATACCCTTCAGCTTACTCGCGCCGCTTTCGGTCGTCACCGCAATGATCGGACCTTTGCGCGCGCGCACCTGCTCAATGTTGTTCATGTTCTTCGAGAAGACGGCGTCGTCCGGCGCGATGAAAACAGACGGCAGCTCAGGCTTGACCAGCGCGATGATGCCGTGTTTGAGCTCCGCGCTGGGATGCCCTTCGGCGTAGAGGTAAGTGATCTCTTTCAGCTTGAGCGCCGCTTCCAGCGCGATCGGGAAATTGAACTGCCGACCGAAGAAAAGCATCCCGGTCGAGGCGGCATATTTTTCCGCGACAGTCTTGATCTGGTCGCTCGTTTTCAGGATCTGCTCGATCTTTTCCGGCAAACCTTCGAGCGCTTCGATGATGCGGGCGCCTTCCGCGGTGGAGAGATGCCGCATCCGGCCTAACAATAAGCCGATGAGGGTCAGGATCACGACCTGGGAGGTGAACGACTTGGTCGCGGCGACGCCGATCTCCGGCCCGGCGTGCATGTAAACGCCGCCGTCGCTCGCGCGCGCGATCGTGCTCGCGACATTGTTGCAGATACCGAGGGTGCGGAAGCCCTTGCGCTGGCTCTCCCGCAAGGCGCCTAACGTGTCCGCGGTCTCGCCGCTCTGGCTGATGGCGAAGACAAGCGTGTCGCCGGCCAGCGGAGAATTGCGATGGCGGAACTCGCTCGCATATTCCACCTCGGTCGGGAGATGGGCGAGCTGTTCGATCAGATATTCGCCCACCATGCCGGCGTGGAGGGCGGTGCCGCAGCCGGTCAAAACCACCCGGCCGACTTCGCGCAGTTGAACCGGCGTCATGTCCAGGCCACCCAGCTTGGCGGTGCATTCTTCCAGACTGAGACGGCCGCGCATCGCATCGCGGACCGAGCCCGGCTGCTCAAAAATTTCCT
>JALYOR010000209.1 GCA_030856765.1 Verrucomicrobiota bacterium
GCTCTGCTTCCTCCCGTTTCTGCGCGATCACCACCGGCCGAAACCGTTCCAGCGCCGTGATCTGCCGATAGATGTGCAGCATCTCCGGCTTGAGAAAGGTCGCGCAATAACAGGCGACGACCGGCGAGGAGCTTGCGGGCACGCCTAACGTTCGACGCAAGACCAGATCATTCAAATGTGGGAGGGGCCTTTGTGCCCCGATCAGGCAGGCGCCGCAGCGAATCGGGGCTCAAAGGCCCCTCCCACATTGATTTCAGAAGCTCCAGGCAAAGAGCACGATGCCCTTCGGCTTCCCGGGATTTTTGGGATCATGCGAGACATGCTCCTGCGCGTTGCCATAACGCGCCGGTGCCGCCGGATTGATCAACTGGATCGGGTTCCCGGTCCGGATCGCCACTTGCACAACTCCCTCTGTCGGAACGATCGGCGCCGCGGCGGGCGGCCTCGGCTTCGGCAGAGTCGTCGTGACTTCGCCCGTGGCCGTGTTAGTCGTCGTGGTGGTGGTCAGTTCGCCCTGCCCCTGTCCAAACGCCACGCTCGTCGCGCCCGCCAGTAAAATGCTGAGAAATATTTTCTTCATAATGTTCTCCTGCGTCTTTGGGCCAGGACGCGCAATGGCTTGCTCGCGCACTTCCCTCACCCCACAATTATATATCGATGGACTACATTGAAAAGGCCGCACGCGTCCTTGATTTAGAAATTTGCGAATTGCAGCGGCTCCGCCAAAGGCTGGGCGAAAGCTTTGTTCGCGCGGTCGATCTGATTAAACAGACCGTCGAAGCGCGCGGCAAGATCATCGTCCTGGGCGTCGGAAAATCCGGACACATCGGGGAAAAAATCGCCGCCACCCTCACCAGCACCGGTTCGCCCGCCGTCGTCCTCAATTCGCTCAACGCCCTGCACGGCGATCTCGGCGTGGTCGCGGATGGCGATGTCGTCCTCGCGCTGAGCTACAGCGGCGAGACAGAGGAGTTGCTGCGTATCCTGCCGGCGATCGCGCGTTTCCAGGTCGGCGTGGTCGCGTTCTGCGGGGTGCTGAATTCGACCCTCGCGCAAAACTGCGACGTCTTCCTCGATGTCAACGTCGAGCAGGAAGCCTGTCCGTTAAATCTGGCGCCGACCTCGAGCACGACCGTCATGCTCGCGCTCGGTGATGCTCTCGCGATGGTTCTGCTGGAGGCGCGCGGATTTCAAAAAGAGGACTTTGCCAAGTATCACCCGGGCGGCACGATCGGACGCAGTCTGCTCCTACGCGTGCACGAAATCATGCGGCCGCGCAGCGCGCTCGCTCTTGTCACTCCAGAGGCCAACATCCGTGCCGTCCTCGAGACGATGACCTCGCTCCGCGCGGGAGCGGCGGTCGTCGCGGGCGCCGACGAACAACTTCTCGGGATTTTCACTCACGGCGATTTCGTCCGTCATTTTCAAACCGATCCTCGAGTCGGCGAGCGGCTCGTCTCCGATCTCATGACGCTCAATCCCGTCGTCGTGCACCAGGACAAGCTCGCGGTCGAAGTCCTTAACCTGCTCGAGCGCCATCGGATCGACGACCTCGTGGTGGTGGACGATCGAGGCGTGCCGGTCGGGATCGTGGATTCGCAGGATCTGACCAAGCTCAAGCTGTTGTAGCCGGGGGCGCTGACCCCGGTGGGTTTGAACGGACGCCACAGAGCAGGCGGGGACCTGAGGGCGACTCCAGAGCTGCCGGGGTCAACGCCCCCGGCTACAACTTGTCAAAGCCCCAACTCTCAACTAGAACTCCAGTTCTCTTATGGCCGCCGCAAACGATCTCCGCAAAGGAATGGCAATTAAATACAATGGCAACACCGCCATTGTCCTCGACGTGCATCACCGCACGCCCGGAAACCTGCGCGCCTTCGTCCAAGCGATCATTCGTTACATTAACACCGGCAAAAGCGCCGATGTCCGCTTCGGCTCGACTGACAAAGTCGAGCTGGTCGATATCTCCCGCACCACTCTCGAGTTCAGCTACAAGGATAATACCGGCTTCCATTTCATGGACCCGAAGACCTACGAAACGATCACGCTCAACGAATCGCTCCTCTCGGACGCGAAGGATTATTTGGTCGAGAACCTGCCGGTCGAAGTGCTCTTCACCGAAGGCCGGCCGGTCCAGGTGGAATTGCCCTCCTCGGTCCAACTGAAAGTGATCGAAGCCCCGGAAGGCCTGCGCGGCGACACGGCCAGTAACGTGACTAAGCCCGCGGTGCTCGAGACGGGCAAGACGGTTAACGTCCCGCTCTTTATCAACGAAGGCGAAACGGTGAAAATCGATACCCGCACCGGCAATTACATGGGTCGCGCCTAACGAATGCCGCCCCGCCGCGTCAACCGGACGCCCGCCGGTCGCCCCCCAAGGCGGCGTGTAAAGGTGGCGCCCTACGTCGTCCCGACCCGCCGCGGCAAACCGATCAACGGCCCGCTCGTGGTGCCGACCAAGTGGGTCAAGTTCATCTTCGCCCTTTTTCTCCTCCCGCTCTGCGCGGTCCTTAGCCAGACGTTCTTTACCTCCTTCGCCCGCGCCACCGTCGCGGAACGGTTGTGGGCCGGCGAAGAGTTCTGGTTTTTTTCGTTAGGCGTGGTCCTTTGGCTGATTGCCTTCTTTGGCTTGCCGCGCCCAATGCTGCTTTACGTCTTTGGCCACGAACTCACCCACGCGCTTTGGGTTTGGATGATGGGCGGCCGGGTTAGCCGTTTCAAAGTCGGCCGCGAAGGCGGGCACATCCTGACCGACAAGAACAACTTTCTCATCGCGCTGGCCCCTTATTTTTTTCCGCTCTACAGCATCCTGGTCATTGCTCTCTACGGAGCGCTCAGCCTCTTCTTGAACATGCAGCCCTTCGGACGTCTGATGTACGCGCTGGTCGGCGTGACCTGGGCCTTTCATCTCAGCTTTACCTGCTGGATGATCCCGAAGAATCAGAGCGACCTGAGCGACAACGGGACCATTTTCTCGCTCGCCGTGATCTATCTGATGAACCTGATCCTGCTCGGCGCGATGCTGATCATCGCCTCACCGAACATCAGCTTCTCCAGCTTCGGCGCGGATATGCTGCGCAACATCGCGAACTTTTCCCACGCCGTCGTCACGTTGGGCGAGCGTTTCAATCGCGGGGCGATGTAGCCGGGATTTTTTCGCGCCGAAAAGCCGAAGGTGAAACTGGTCATGCGGAAGCATGACCCTCCGGAGGGACGAGCTTCCGCTCGTCCAGTTTCGCGGCGGGCGACGATCAATCTTAGGAGACGATCACCGCGAAGGGGAAGACCGCCATCGCCTCGGACATCGCCACCGATCCATCCGACGCCGCCAATTCCCTCTCGCTGAAAAATTCCCGCCCCGATTTCCAAGCTTCGGGCAGCCGGACCGCCGTATCGCGCCACTTCTCGCCGATGGGCGGAAAACCGACCTTGGAACTCAGCCGCGGCGCCAGCACGACTATCGCCTGGTTGTTCCACTCGCGGGCGAAGGCGATGCAGCAATCGGCCAGATCCCCCGTCACCTGCAGCGGAATGTAACTTCCGGCCGCGAAGAGCTCTGCATTCTCGCGCCGGAAAGTGAGCAATCGCTGGGTCAGAAAAAGTTTGATCCGCCCATCGCGCCAGTTGCCTAACAAGTCCTCCGGCGTCGTTCCGGCCAGCCCGTCGAGCATTTGCTGTCGCTTGCCGTAATCCACCGACCGCCGGTTATCCGGATCGACCAGGCTGAAATCCCAAATCTCGTTCCCTTGATAAATGTCGGGCACGCCGGGCGAAGTCAGCTTGAGCAAAGTTTGGGTGAGCGAGTTGATCGCTCCTACCTGCGCCACCTCGTCCGCCAGCGGAATGAAGGTTTCGAGAAAACGATTGCGCGGCGAGGGTTCTAGAATCTTCGCGATGAAATCCGCCACCGCTGCATCCCAGGCCTCGTTAGGCTGGACCCAGCTGGTGTTTAGCTTGGCCTCCTTCAACGCCTTGGCCATGTATTCCTGGATGCGTCCGACAAATTCGCCGTGCGCCTCCGCGCTCAGCTCATGAAACGGCTGCAGCGGCCACGAACCGAGCAACGTTTGGTAAAGCAGATACTCCTCGTTGCCGTCCGGAGCTTCACTTTCGTCGATCTGGCGCTTCCGACGGCGGTTCAAGGTCCGCCATTTGCCTAACGACCGGCGCCACTGCTCCGGTATCTCCGAGAGAACCGCCATCCGCGCCCGCACGTCTTCGCTCCGTTTCGTGTCGTGGGTCGAAGTGGAGAGCATCGTCGCGGGCCACTGTTCCTGGCGCTCGCGATTGCGTTGCTGGAATCCCTCCACGCTCAGTCCAAACCGTTGCGGTTCGCCGCCGACTTCGTTCAGCGCCGCCAGTCGATTGTAAATGTAGAACGCCGTGTCCTCGAGCCCCTTGGCCATGATCGGCCCGGTGATCTGCTGGAATTTCAGGACGAACTGAACATGTTCCTCGCGCGCTTCCTCGTCGAGATTCTCCGGGAAACGGAAGAGCAGAATATCGCGCAGAAAATTAAAGACGGACCCTTCCAGCGCAGGGTTGCGCCGTTTCGCGGCCGCGACTGCACGTTCGATCACTGCCTGATCAGCCTCGCTCACCGGACGGCCGGGCGCGAGATAGGTCCGGTAGACCGGGAAGCAGGCGATGGTCTCCCGTACTGCAAGGGTCAAGGCATCGAGCGTGTAATCGCGGTACCAACGATTTTTCTCCGAGATCCGGTCGAACATGGCGCCCATTACGTTGACGTCGTTGGCGAGCGAGAGCCGCATCACGAGGAGTTTCTTGGCGTAAACGAGATGCCCGAAATTCAAGTTGTGCCCGATGAACTTGTGGAACGTGGCGGTGATATCGCGCTCGGCGGAGGAATCGACCAGCACGCCAACCACGTCGTTCATGAAGTCGTAACCGGTCGTGCCATGCACCGGCCAGTCGCTGCGCAGTTGCTCGTCGCCGCTCAGAATCTTTTCGACCACCACGTAGATGGCCCGCTTGTCCTCAGGCAGGGATTGCGTTCCCGTCTCCGCCGCGCGGCGCTGCAATTTCTCAAAGTATTCGTCAGGCAAATAGAGGCCATCCGGGTGATCGATCCGCAACCCGGTCACGGCTCCCGCGCCGATCAGTTCGAAAAGGAGGCGATGCGCTTCGTCGAAAACCTCCGGCAATTCCATCCGAATGGCCGCCAGATCGTTGATATCGAAAAAGCGCCGGTAATTGATTTCCTCCGCCGCCACCCGCCAAAAGGCGAGGCGGTAAGCCTGATCCGTGAGGAGCGCGTCGAGCGCGTCGAAGCTGCGCGGATCACCCGGTTGTCCGTTGATGATGGCGAGGGCTTTCTCGATTGCCGTCTGCACCTCGGGCGCTTCCTCGCAACGCCGCTCCAAGCGTCGCTTGATGAT
>JALYOR010000228.1 GCA_030856765.1 Verrucomicrobiota bacterium
AAACTTTACAGCATCATCTACGAGCTGATCGACCAGATGAAAGAAGCGATGGCCGGCCTGCTCGATCCGGAGCATCGCGAGACCGTGATTGGTCACGCCGAAGTGAAACAGGTTTTCCAATTGAGCCGTGGCATTGTCGCTGGCTGTCTCGTGACCGACGGCCGGATCAGTCGCACTGCGCGCGCTCGTGTCCTGCGCCGGCGCCAGCCCGTTTACGATGGTGGGTTATCCACTCTCCGCCGTTTCCAGGACGACGTGAAAGAAGTGCGCGTCGGTCTCGAATGCGGCATCAAGCTGGGCGACTTCAACGAATACCAGGTTGGCGACATCATCGAGTGCTACCAACTCGAACAGGTCGCGCAAAAGCTGTAGCGGACGCCGCCACCGGCGCTTTGGCACGAGGCCAACTCCAGCCTGCGCCACCCTTTTCCATGAAACATCGAATGCTCCGCGTGAACGAACTCCTCAAACGGGAGCTGAGCGTCCTTTTCGTACGCGAGATGACCTTCGAGAACTCGCTCGTCACCGTGAACCATGTGGACGTCACGCCCGATCTCAAGTCGGCGCACGTCTACGTCAGCGTGCTCGGCGGCAACGGGCGCAAGGATGTGCTGCCCAAGCTGGAAGCCAATCGCGTCGCGCTCCAGGCCGGGATGTCGAAGCATGTCGTCTTGAAATACACGCCTCATCTCGTTTTCCACCTCGACGACTCGATCGAGCGCGGCTCCCGCGTCCTTGAAATTTTGCAGGAAATTGAACCACCACCCAGCGACGACCAGGAATGAACGCCACCACGGCCGAACGACCAGCTAACTTAACGAACTCGACTTTCGCGGAAATCGCGGAGGCCCTGCACGAACACGAAACTTTCGTCGTCCTCAGCCACGTCCGGCCCGACGGCGACGCGCTGGGCAGCCAGATCGCGATGGGCCTGGCGCTGCAGAAGATGGGCAAGAAAGTGAAAGTCTGGAACGAGGAAGGCCTGCTCGAGAAGTTCTCCTTTCTCCCGGGCGGCGAGCTGGTCTCGCTCCCGCCTAACGAGCCGGAAGACTTCGATGTGGTGCTTGCCCTCGACACCGCCACTCGGCCACGGCTGGGCGATAATTGTCTCGCCGCGGTTGGTCAGGCCAAGGTCTGGATCAATATCGATCATCATCCCAGCAATCCGCGCTACGGCGATCTCGTGCACATCGATCCAATCGCGCCCGCGACCGGGCAGATTCTTTTCGAGCTGCTGCAAAGCCAGGATCTTCCGCTCGATGAATCGATCGCGGAGAATCTGTTCGCCGCCATTTCCACCGATACCGGCTCCTTCCAATATCAGAACACGACCGCGCGCACGTTTGAGATCGCGGCGGACGTGCTGCGCTGCGGGATCAAGGTGGGCGAGCTGAGCCAGAAGCTTTACGAAAGCTATCCGCGCCGCCGGATCGAGCTGCTGCGCGTGCTGCTCGATCGAATGCGTTTCGATGCCGACGGCAAAGTCGCCAGCTTTAGCCTCCCACTCGCGACGGCGAATGAGCTCGGCGTCATACCGGAGGATAACGAAGGCTTGATTGATCACCTGCGCGCCATTCAGGGTGTCATCATCGCGATCTTTTTCGAGGAATTGGAAGGCGGCAAGGTTCGGGTCAGCATGCGTTCAAAGGACGAGCGGGCTGACGTCTGTGCCATCTGTGTCAGCTTCAAAGGCGGCGGTCACAAAATGGCCGCCGGCATCCGGATGCCGGGGCCACTGGACGAAGCGTCGGAGAAAGTGATCGCGGCTGCGGTTGCGACCGTCGGGGCGATGAAGAGCTAATCTTCGACATCGTGTCACTTACCGCTACGCCTGATGGAGTCCTGCTGGTCGATAAAGCCGCCGGGATGACGTCGCACGATGTCGTCGCTCTCGTGAGGCGACAGCTCCAGATCAAGAAGGTCGGCCATTGCGGCACGCTCGATCCGATCGCGACCGGCCTCCTCATCCTCACTCTCGGACGCGGAACCAAGATCCAGGACCTCCTCATGAGCGAGGATAAGGAGTACGTCGGCACCTTGTCGTTAGGCAAAGCGACCGACACGCAGGATCGCGCCGGGAAAGTGATCGAAGAAAAACCGGTGCCGGAGCTAACCGAGGAAAATGTGCGGGCGGCGTTCGACAAATACCGCGGCGACTTTTACCAGATGCCGCCGATGGTTTCGGCGATCAAACAAGGCGGAGTGCCGCTCTACAAACTGGCCCGGCAGGGCAAGACGGTCGAGCGCGACCCGCGCCTGGTGCACGTCTATCGCTACAGCAT
>JALYOR010000256.1 GCA_030856765.1 Verrucomicrobiota bacterium
CCCCGCGGCTTACGACAAGGCCTTCAGCTCCATTTTCGACGCCAACGTCACCACCCTCATCACCGCTGCGATCCTCTTCGCTTACGCCAGCGGCCCGGTCAAAGGCTTCGCCATCGTCCTCGTCCTCGGCATCCTCGCCTCCATGTTCACCGCCCTGATCGTTGGGCGCAACGCCTTGGGCTGGCTGGTGGAAACCGGCCGCCTCAAGACCATCTCGATGCTCCAGCTCATGTCTCCCAAGCATTGGAACTTCCTCGGTAAGGGGTTTCTCGCTTGCATGTGCTCGCTCGCGCTCATCATCGCTGGTGCAGTGGCCTTCTATGCCCGCGGTGAGAAAAACTTCGGCGTCGATTTCCGCGGCGGTGACCTCGTCACCTTGAGCGCACCCCACAACGTGGACGTCGCCCAGGTGCGCGCATCCTTAAAGTCCATCGGCCTTGCCGATGCGGCCATCCAGGAATCGGAACAGGGCAACCGTAGTTACATCACCATTCGCAGCCCGCTCAATACCAGCGACAAAGTCGAGCAACAGATCAAGCAGACCATGCCGAATGCCGGCTTCAAGGTCGAAGGATCGGAACGCGTCGGCGCGCTCGTCGGCGGGGAGCTGGCCCGCAGCTCCCTCATCGCACTTGGGCTCGGCATTCTCGGGATTCTGATTTACGTCACCTTCCGATTCGAATTTTCCTTCGCGCTGGGCGCGATCGTGGCCGTCCTGCACGACGTCCTCATCACGGTCGGCATGTTCGCTCTCCTCGGGCGCGAGCTCACCCTCACCATGGTAGGGGCCATCCTCACCATTGCCGGTTATTCGATTAACGACACCATCGTGGTCTACGATCGCATCCGCGAGGGCCTGGCCAGTGGCAGGAAGGGTTCCATCGAGCATATCATGAACGAGAGTGTTAATGAGACGCTCAGCCGCACCATCCTGACGAGCACCTCGACGCTGATCCCGATCGTTTGCCTCTTCCTCTTCGGCGGCTCCGTCCTAAAGGATTTTGCGCTCGCCATCATCATTGGTGTGATCGTGGGCACCTACTCGTCGGTCTTCATCGCCGCACCGATCGTGCTGTGGTGGACCAAGGCACGGGGCGGTAGCGCGAGCAGTTTGCGCCGCGAAGTGACCCAAAAATCGGAGGTTACCGCTCCATCATCGGCTTCCTAAACGCGCAGTTGACGCTGGAAGAGGCGAGCCGTAGGGTCGGTCGCCAAATTGGCCGGAAATTTTTAACAATTCAGAAGGACCAGGAGAAAAATAATCGCATGCCAGAAGTGATCGTTCGTAAAGGTGAGCCGGTGGACCGGGCCTTGAAACGGCTCAAGAACAAGCTGGACGCGGAAGGGATTTTGGAAGAGGTGCGCCGCCTGCGCGCCTTCGAAACGCCCTCACAGAAGACCCGTCGCAAGGCGAAAGCCAACGCGAAACGAGGCCGCGCCAAGTTCCGTTTCAATGCTTCGTAAGTCGTTCGCCCCGACCAGCTAGGTCCCGATCGGCTAGCGTCAGCTATTCGCACTCGCAAACGATGCGGAAGCCGAGATCGTTGCACGTGTAGTTCGAGACGTTGGCGCCTCTCGTCGTGGTCCGCAGGCTGTTAAAGCGCGACTTCCAGCTTCCCCCCCGGTAGACTCGTTTCTGGCCCGAGATCGCCCCGCGCGGGTTCGTCTTTGGGGTTCCCCGGTAGGCTTCCATGAAGTCCAGGCACCATTCCCAGACGTTGCCCGCCATATCCTCCATTCCAAAAGGACTCGCCCCGCGGGGGAATGACCCTACCGGTGAGCTCTCTGGGAAGCCGTCGTCGATCTCACGATCGCTCCAGGCGAAGACGGTGTTCCGGTCGGCGAAATTCGCCAAGTCGCCCCTTCCTTCCTGGTTGCCCCACGGATACTTGCGGCCATCGGCGCCGCGCGCCGCATATTCCCATTCTGCCTCGGTCGGGAGCCGGTAACGACGTTTTTCGCGAGCGCTGAGCCATTGGCAGAACTTCGTCGCCTCGGTGCTGCTCACGTAAACCACCGGATGCCGGTCATCTGCCTTTGGGGCGCGCTTGCGAGAGTGGCTCGGATCGAACATCTCGTATTGCGCGTTCGTGATCGGATGTCGGGAAAGATAGTAGCGGCTCAAGGCGACCGGGGTGATCGGTCGTTCGTTAGGCGCGGCGTCGGCGGAATTGCTTCCCATCTGAAAACTTCCCGTCGGCACGAGCAGCATCTCGGTTCCGATCCCGCTGGTAAAATTGGCGAACTGCGCCCGCTCCTTCGTCGCATCCATCGGCGACGGCGCTTTGACCACCACGGATTCGGAAGCGCCGTTAATCGAGGTGGCCGACACCACCTTCGGCGCGATCACGATCGGCTTGGGCGGCGGGGGCGCGGTTTTCTCTTCAATTTCTTCAAGGTAACGATCAACCATGTCCTCGGCGTCGCCCGGTTCGATGCCGAGGTTTTCGGCCATGTTGACGAAGGCATCGCGCTGGTCGTCGGTCATGTCGTCCGCATCGAGACCGCTCAGCCGCAGCATCCGCATGAAGTCCTCTTGCGGATCGAGCGTCGTGCCGTTTTTCTCTGCGGCCGCAGCGGCGGCGGCAATCTCTTCCGCAGAGGGCGGAGTCACGCGGACGCCGCCGCATTTTTCCAACTCTGCCTCGATTTGCCCGACCATCCGCTCGTCGCTCAGCCCGTGCTGGCGGCCGAGAGCAAGCAGCGTTTCTTCCTCCTGCAGCGAGAGTGTTTTGTCGTTGAGCGCGAAGAAGAGGTATTTGTTGAATTCCGCAATCGCCCGCTCTTCCGCCTGGGCGGCCAGGCCTTCGTCCAGTTGGCGGCGCCGCTCCGGATCGAGCAATTCGACCCGTGCCTCGGTCAGGAAACGCGACGATTCATCGAGCCCGGAGCGGAGCAGCTGCGCCAGCGGATTGCTCGGCTGATTCTTGAGCGGCAGCTTTTTTTGCCACCACAGGAGCAGATCGCGAAAGCGCTCTTCGATCAGCTGGTTGCTCGGATTGGTCTGCGGATCGAGGCAGAGGCGCTCGTAGGGATCGGCAGAATTATAGCGGCTCCAGCCGTCCCACTTGCGCGGGTCGTCCGGCAACGGAATCGGAAAGCTAACAGGGGAGAGCATCTCAGACGACGCTCAGTTGTCCCAACGCCGCCGTCGCACGGTCCAGTTCGGCCTCGGTGAGACCAGTTTTCCTTTCGATTGAAACCGAAGCGGTGTTTCCACACGCTTCGACCGCCACCTCCAACACCTGGTTGGCGTTGTATTCGTAGGTCAGCTCCACGGGAGAGCCTTTGGGCAGGAACGGCGGCAACTCGACGTCGCAAATGCCGAGCGGAGTGCACTCCTGCGGCAGGGTGCTTTCTCCCTCCACTATCCGCACGATGGCTCGCTGCATGTTGGCCGTGGCGGTGCCGAAGGAGTTTTTCGCGACTGCCGGCATGGCAGTCATTTTCTTGATCATCGGGAAAACGTATTCCTCGAGGTGCGCTTCATCCCAGAGGACAACGCCCAAGGTATGCGAGGTAATATTACGGACTTGGATGAGGCCGCCTTCCCGCGAAGAGAATTGCTGGCGGGTCTCCGATGGGAGCATCTTTTCGCCGGTCGTCTCTTCTTCGCTGAGGAGCGACAGAACCGCTTGAATGGCGGCGCCCACGGCGACGGCTTCGTCCGGGTTCACGTCTTCGGCCAAAGGCACGGAAGTGAGCTGGCCAATCATCTCGCGGACCATCGGCATGCGGGTCATGCCGCCGACGAGCAAAATCTTGTCCACCTGCGACCATCCCATCTTGGCTTCGCACATCACGATCTCGCAAATCGCCTTGCACTTTTCCACCAGATGCTTGGTCATCTTCTCGAACTGCTCGCGAGTCAGTTCGATCTTCACGCTCTTGCCGTTGTGGCTGTGCACGATCGTGGTGCGATCGCGGCTGGAAAGTTGAATCTTGGCGGCCAAGGCGCGGCTCTGCAGATCCTGGTAGCTCTGCAGATCGAGCAGCGGGTTTTCCCCGTGGGCGCGATCAAATTCTTCCGCGACATGATTGACGATGATGTCGTCCCAGTCCTTGCCGCCAAGGCGGTGATCGCCATTGGTCGCGACCATCTCAAGGCGATGCCCCTCGATCCGCATCAGCGTGACGTCGAAAGTACCGCCGCCAAGGTCGAAGACGAAAACGGTTTGGTCTTCATCCAGCTTGTCGAGACCGTAGGCGAGAGCGGCCGCGGTCGGCTCGTTGATAATTTGGAGAACGTTGAGGCCGGCGAGGCGGCCAGCCGTGATGGTCGCGGTGCGTTCGGAGTCGTTGAAATATGCGGGAACCGTAATGACCGCGTCGGTGACCGGCACCTTGAGGTATTTTTCCGCGTCGGACTTGAGCTTCTTGAGGATGAGCGCGGAAAGTTCTTCGGCGGAATAATTGACGCCGCCAAACTCGCGATGGAATTGCTCCTTCGATTTGCCGACCTCCCGCTTGACGAAGTCGACGATCTTTTCTGGTTCGGCGACGGTGTTGTTCTTCGCAATCGTGCCGACGATGGCGTTGCTGCCATCGAAGAGGACGACCGACGGCGTGATGCGCTCACTTTCGGCGTTAGGGATGATCTGGGGTTTCCCGTAGGCATCGATGTGGGCGACGGCTGAAAAGGTCGTGCCGAGATCGATTCCGACTGCTTTGCGATTGCTCATGTGCGTTTTGGTTAAGACTCCCTGGTTCTCCGTGTTCTGGTCTGCGCGTCACTGATGCAGTTTTCATGCCCAAGCCGTTTCAATTCTGCGGGATTTCGCTTTTCCCAGCGAAAAGAGGCGATTCGCCGCGCTGAGCTTCGCCGCGCTTATTGAAAGCGCTTGGCGATGACTTCTTCCGCCCGCAGGACCCGATCGTGCCAGATAAAACCGCGCTTCAAGCGCCTCACGATCTGCCCGTCTTCCGCGGCACTTGCGGCCGGCTCGAAACTGATCACGCGATGCAGATTGCGATCAACGCGATCCTTGAGCTCGATCTCGTTCACCTCCAGGCGGTGCAGGATCTCGATCAGGAAATGAAGGATGTTGGTAAGGTTATCGTGCGAGCGAGCCTGCAGCGCTCCGCCCCCCTGGCCCTCCGCCGCTTCGCCGACTTGGCTGGCGAGCGCGCTTAGATCGTCGAAGAGCACGAGCAGATCGCGAATGAATGGTTTCTGCAGCGCGTCGCGGACAAAATTATCGCGATAACTGATCAACTCCTGATGAAGCGAATCAAACAGCTTTTGGTTGACCGTCTCGCTATCGCGGATGACCGCGAGCTGCTCCTCGATTTTCTGGAAATGAATCGTCTCAAATTTTCGCACAACCGATTCTTCGAGCGATTCGACCCGCTGACCCAGCGCGTGGACGGCGCTTATGAGCATCGTCATCTGAACCGCTTCTGGCTCGGGCGCCCGGGCCGGAAGAGGAGAAGTGGCGGCTTCTGCACTGAGTTCGTGCATCGCCGCCGCAAAATCGATTTCCGCCTCAGTCGCCTGATTCATCGTGTTCAGCGCTTGCTGAAATGGCGGCGGATGGCCTCAACCAGGCCCGGGATATCGTATTGCTTCGCTTCGACCCCGATCGTTAGGCCGCGATCGCGCGCCGTCCGCGATGTGATCGGGCCGATGCTCGCGACTTCCATCCCCGCCGGCCAGGGCAGGCCAAGGGCCAGGAAGTTTTCTACCGTCGATGAACTGGTGAAAGTGATCATATCGGCACCCTCCGAGACCAGGCGTGACTTCGCTTCTGTCCGATCGGTTGTTTCCGCAATCGTTCGGTAGGCACAAGCAACATCCACGATGGCCCCCAAGGTTCCGAGTTCCTTTGGTAGCAGGTCCCGCGCCTCCTCCGCCCGCGCGATTAGGATGCGCAGGTTTTCGATGTCCCCCACCTCTTTGAACTTACGCGCCAGCGCCTCGGCCACGAACTTCTCCGGCTGCAGGTCCACCTTGAGATGAAAATCGCGCAGCCGCTGCGCCGTGGCAGGACCGATCGCGGCGATCCGCGTCCCGCCAATGTCGCGCGCGTCATCGTAGAGCTTGTAAAACATTTCGAAAAACGCGGTCACTCCGTTGGGACTGGTGAAGACGATCCAGTCATAGCTGTGCGCGTCCTGCACCAGCTCGGCGAAGGCGCGCAAGTCGCTCGGCGGCTCAATCCGGATGGTGGGCAACTCCATCACCTCGGCCCCGAGCTCCCGGAGCTGGTCGCTCAACGCTCCGGCTTGTTGACGGGTGCGGGTGACCACGATCCGCCGCCCCCTCAACGGACGCCGGGCGTTCCAATCCAATTCCTCGCCTAACGACACCACCTCACCAAAAATCGCGACCGCCGGCGGAGCGAAATTTTTCTTCGTCACCTCCTCCGCGATATCCTGCAAGGTGCCACGCAGAACATCCTGGCGCCCGGTCGTTCCCCAGCGCACCAGCGCCACCGGCAGGTCGGGACGCACCCCGTGCTCTTTCATCTGCTGCGCGATGGCTTCGATCCGCTCCACGCCCATCAGCATCACCTGCGTCCCGCCCAACCGGGCCAACGCCTCGAAATCGAGCGAACTCTCGGTTTTCTCCGGATCCTCGTGACCGGTGAAAAAAGTGACGTGCGAGGTTAGCCCCCGATGGGTGACGGGTATCCCCGCATAGGCTGGCGCGGCGATGGCCGAAGTCACGCCCGGAACGACCTCGAAGCTCAGCTTCGCTCCCGCCAGCGCCTGCGCCTCTTCGCCGCCCCGTCCGAAGAGGAACGGATCGCCGCCCTTTAGCCTAACGACTTGTTTCCCGGCACCAGTTTTCTCTACCAGGAGCGCATTGATTTCGTCCTGCGCCAAGGTATGCGCCCCTGCCTTCTTTCCCGCGTAGATGATCTCGGCCGACTCCGGCGCCCATTGCAACATCTCCGGGTTGCAAAGGTAGTCGTAGACCAAAACTTCAGCGCGCGCGATGAGCTGCTTCGCGCGCAAAGTGACCAGTCCCAGATCTCCCGGTCCCGCGCCGACCAGATAGCAGCAACCGGTTTCCTTCTTATTTGCCATAAAGTTTCTCCATCAAGTGGCCCGCCACTGTTTCCGGCTTTGTCGAATCGCCCACGACCAGGCCAACGCGCGGCCCGCCAGGTTCCTCCGCAAAAACCTGCGCCTGCAAATGAAGATTCTCCTCCGCGATCGTCGCATGTACGCCGACCGGCGAATCGCAATCGCCATCCAGGAGCCGCAAAAATTCACGCTCGGCCCGCAGGCTCAACCAGGTCGGCACGTGATTGATCGCCGCAAGCAATCGCTGCAGTCGCTCGTCATCGCGTCGAATTTGCAGCGCGATCACCCCCTGCCCTCCTGCGGGCACAAAATCCTGCAGCGAGAGATCCTCCATTTTGGCCTCGATCCCCAGCCGCTCCAGACCGACCCGAGCCAGGATAATCCCGCTCCAATCTTCGTTTTCGCCCAACTTCCGGAGCCGCGTCGGCACGTTGCCGCGGAGATCGACCACCGAGACGTCAGGTCGCTGCGCCCGTAGTTGATATTGCCGCCGCACGCTCCCGGTCGCGACGGTCGCGCCCTTCGGCAGATCGGTTAGGCCAAGACCGTCTCGGGTGATCAGGACGTCTCCCACCCGGCCGCGTGGCAAGACGGCGCCAAGCGTCAATTCCTCCATCTTTTCGCTCGGCAGATCCTTGGCGCTGTGCACCGCCAGATCGATTCGCCTAACAATGAGCTGCTTTTCGATCTCGCGCGTAAACATCCCTTTGCGTCCAGCTTTCCGGTCGCGCACCACTTCCGCCTGACCGCCTTCGTCCCCACTGGTCCGGATGACTTCG
>JALYOR010000270.1 GCA_030856765.1 Verrucomicrobiota bacterium
TTCAACGATTTCCTCGCCCAGTTCAAAATGATGAAGAAACTCGGTCCGCTCGAGAACATCCTCGGGATGCTGCCCGGCATGGGCAACATGAAGGACCTGAACGTCGACGAGAAACAGATCAAGCGCACCGAAGCGATCGTCCTCTCCATGACCGACCAGGAGCGGCGCCGCCCCGACATTCTCAACGCCCGGCGCCGCCAGCGGATCGCCGCCGGCAGCGGCAGCACCGTCACGCAGGTGAACGATCTCTTGCAGCGTTTCAATCAGATGCGCAAGCTGATGAAGAACGCTGGCAAGATGAAGAAAATGATGGCGCAAATGTCGCGGATGAAGAGCTGACTTGCGGTTTTCCTGAATTAGGCGATTCGTTCCCTCCCCCGAGCCCCGATTTCAGCGTTTCAGTTCTCAGATTTTCAGCTTTTTAAACCATGTCCGTTTCAATTAGATTACGCCGAGAAGGCACCAAAAATCGTCCGTATTACAAAGTCGTGGTGGCGGATAGCCGCAGCCCGCGCGATGGGAAATTCATCGAAGTCATCGGCACCTACGATCCGAAAGTGCAGGGCGAAAACAGCACGCTGAAGCTTGATCGCGCCGAGCATTGGATCGGACGCGGCGCCCAAGCCTCCGACACCGTGCGCAGCCTGATCAAGAAGAACAAGGCGCGTGCGGAAGCTCCCGAGGGCGCAGAGACCGCCCCGGTGAAAGAGAAGGCCCCAGCGAAAGCGGCCGGCCCCGAGAAGAAAGCCCCCAAACCGGAAGAGCCCGCTCCTGTGCAGGCAGCCGCTCCGGCCGAAGAGCCAGCTCCAGCGGAGACGGCCCCTTTGGATAGCGGCGAGGCGGAACCCGCTCCGACCAAACCCGCTCCAGCGGAATAGCTCACACAGCCGGTGGGGCAGCGTCCGCGCCTCGAATTGGACAACCCTCGCACGCGTCGCTAAGGTCGAGCGCGTGAGACAATTCCTCGAGTTCATCATCCGACAACTCGTCGAATTCCCCGACGAGGTCATGCTCTCGGAAATCCCCAACGGCCGCATGACCGTCTTCCGTCTGCAGATGCGCCAGACGGATGTCGGCCGCATCATTGGGCGCAATGGACAGACCATTCGCTCCCTCCGCGCCTTGCTTTCCAGCGCCGCGGCGCGGCACGGGCAAAAGGCGACGCTCGATATCGTGGAGTAGCTCCGCTGCTGCTGTTGTAGCCGCTTCGCTGTGCGAAGCGAGGGGGACAGTTCTGCAGTCAGGCGCAAGCCCGCGTCGCCCCCAGGGCGACGGCTACATCACTGATAAATCTCGATACTGACTTTGCCGTCGGCGTCGATTCGCCCGCGATACATCCCCGAGGTGTTGAATGGCATCGCGACATTTCCCTCTTTATCGAGCGCGATGAGCCCGCCGGTGCCGCCGAGCTTGCCGACTTTATCAAGCGCGGCTTGCGCGGCCTCTTTCACCGACAAGTTCTTGTATTCCATCAGCGCCGCGACATCGCGGGCCACGCCGGAGCGGATGAAATATTCGCCGTCGCCCGTGCACGAAACACCGCAGGTCGCGTTGTTCGCGTAGGTGCCGGCACCAATGATCGGCGAGTCGCCGATTCGCCCAAACTGCTTGTTCGTCATCCCGCCGGTGGAGGTGCCGGCCGCGAGGTTGCCGGCCTTGTCCAGTGCCACCGCGCCGACCGTCCCGTGTCGATCTTTGTCCTTCATCGGTGCCGGGCTCGCCTTCACTTTCTGGAGCGCTTGCCAGCGTTCCTCGGTGTAGAAATACTTCTGGTCGACCATCGCCACACCTTCTTGTTTCGCGAAGGTCTCCGCCCCTTCGCCGTAGAGCATGACGTGCGGCGACTTCTCCATCACCAGCCGCGCGAGGCTGATTGGGTTGCGGATATGCTTCACACCCGAGACGGCGCCCGCCTTGAGCGTCTTCCCATCCATAATCGAGGAGTCGAGCTCGTTCGTCCCATCATGAGTGAAGACCGCGCCCATGCCCGCGTTGAAAAGCGGATTGTCTTCCAGCACCCGAATGGCCGCTTCTACCGCTTCGAGGCTCGTCCCGCCGCGCTGCAAAACGTCGTAACCAGCCTTGAGTGCTTGTTCGAGTGCGGCCCGGTAGGCCTTCTCCTTTTCCGGCGTCATCGTGCTGCGTTCGATCGTGCCCGCCCCGCCGTGCATCACCATGCCGAATTTCATTGGTTGGTCTGTCTCCTCGGCATTGAGCGTGCCGGCCAGCATCAAACTGCCCAGCAAGATTGTGGAAAGTAATCGGAGCATAAGAAGATTTGCACGGGCGCAGAGGAGCGGATTGCGCATGGTCGCCGCGACCGGGAAAACTTGCCGCACATCCGAACTAAGGCAAACTCACCTCTTTATGGCCCCTAAAGTATCGCCATCGCCGGCCAACGCCGAGACGGTAGGTTACGTCCCCGGCGATCTGCTCGCGGGAGTCGGCGAGAAAAGCCGTTCCGCCCTCATCGAAGTCGGGAGCATGTTCTGGTTCCTGGTCAACACCGCCGGCGAGACGGCCGAACGGATGCGCCACGGACGAGTGCCGTTTCGGGCTTCCAGCTTCTTCAGTTACACCGCACGGGCCGGCGTCGGCTCCGTGCCCTTGGTCGCCTTGGTCTCCTTCTTCCTCGGGCTGACCATGGCGCTGCTCACCGGTTATCAGCTGGAGCGGTTTGGAATGGAACGCCTCGTTCCAGGGCTTGTCGCGATCGCTTTCACGCGCGAGCTCGGGCCGCTCCTCACCGGCATCATGCTGGCAGCGCGGATCGGCGCGTCGTTTACCGCCGAGCTCGGCACCATGCAGGTCTCGGAAGAGGTGGAAGCGATCGAAGCCATGGGCATTGGGCCGCTGCGGTTTTTGGTCGCGCCGCGGATGCTCGCGCTTATCGCCCTCATGCCCTGCCTGAGCGTGATCTCGAGCCTGGCGGCAATCTTCGCGACGGCCCTGATCTCGAGCGCCTATTTCAATATCGCCGCGGCCTATTTCCAGGACCTCGTCCTGCACAGCCTCCTCATCCGCGACATCATCACCGGCATACTGAAGAGCTTCATGTTCGGCCTCATCATCGGCGCCATCGCCTGCTACAAAGGCCTCTCGGTCAAAGGCGGCGCGGCCGGCGTCGGCACCTCCACCACCTCGAGCGTCGTCACCGCCATCACGGTGGTGATCGGTTTCGATACCCTTTTTAACATCGTCTACATCATCTTCTTCCCGTGACCGAGCCCAGCCATCACGTCGTCGAGCTGCGCGATGTCCGCCTCGCCTTTGGCGAAAAGGAAATCCTCAAGGGCGTTTCGCTAAAGGTCGAGCCGCTCGATCGGCTCGTCATCATGGGGCAGAGCGGCAGCGGCAAGAGCACCATCCTGCGCCTCATTCTCGGCATCCTCCAGCCCACTTCCGGCGAGATCTTCTTCAAGCAATTCGAGGTCGCCCGCCTCAAGCGCCGCAAGCTCCAGCAGATCCGCACCCACATCGGCATGGTCTACCAATACTCCGCCCTCCTCAGCTCCCGCAGCGTGCGCGACAACATCGCCCTCCCGCTCGAGGAATTGACCCGCAAAACCACCAGCGAGATCGACCAGATCGTCGACGAAAAGCTCGATCTGGTCGGAATGAGCGAGTCGCGCGACCAAATGCCCTCCGAGCTGAGCGGCGGCATGCGCAAACGCGTCAGCCTCGCCCGCGCCCTCGTGATGGACCCCGAGCTGATCCTTTTCGACGAGCCCTCCGCCGGACTCGACCCCGTCATCAGCTCCGTCATCGACGAACTCATCATCAGCCTGAGCGAAAGCTCGAAAGTCACCTCCATCATTGTCACCCACGAAATGGACAGCGCTTTCCGGATTGGCACGCGCATGGCTATGCTCTACCGCGGAGAAGTCATCGCCGATGCCAGCCCCGAGGAGCTAAAGAGATCCGACCACCCGGTCGTACAGCAATTCCTCAGCGGCAGCACGGAAGGACCCATCCTGGAAGGAAGCAAAGATGCAGTTGCGTAGAAACGAGATCATGACAGGCCTCCTCGTGCTTGGCACGGTGGCCGTCCTCACCTTTATCCTCATCCTGCTGGGAGCGCCGGGCTTATTCCGCCCGCTCGTCACATACAAGGTCTACTACGACAACGCTTCCGGCATCAAACTTGGCGCCCCCGTCCTCCTCGCCGGCCGCAAAGTCGGCCAGGTCAAAACCCTCAACTCTCCCGTCTCGCGCAACGAGTCCGCTCAGGCCGTCGAAGCCGCCGGCAACCTCGGCACCGTCACCGGCGGCATCGAGAGATTGCCGCGGCTCGAAGTTCGGATCGACGTCGAGATCGATCGCAGCGCGCTGGTTTACAAAAACTCCAACGTCCGCCTCATGAGCCTGGGTTTGTTAGGCGAGACCGCCATCGACATCTCCGGCGGGACCGACCACTCCGCCCGGGCCGAGAACGGCCAGGTCTTCATCGGCAACCGCGTGCCCGATTTCGCCGAAGCGATCGGCAAAGTCCTCGGCATCGTCCAGCCCGTCGCTACCCAGGCCGCCGCCACCATGAAGACCCTCCAAGGCACCGCCGCCAACCTGAGCAAGATCACCGACGACGAAGCCCCCCTCACCCTGGCCCTGAGCAACTTCAAAATCTTCACCGAACAGCTCAACGAAATCACCGCCACCGATAGCAACCTGAACAAAGCCCTGGCCCACATCGAAGACCTGAGCAATCAGCTCACCAGGAACGACAACATCACCGTCACCCTGGCCAACTTCCGCGACAGCTCCCAGAAACTAAAAAGCGCGCTCGACACCCTCACCCCCGAGCTGAAAGAAACCATCAGCAACACCAAAGACTTCACCGCCACCCTGCGGTCACAACCGTGGCGGCTCATCTGGCCGAGCACCAAGAAATACCCGGAGGCCGAAGGCACCCCCATCCCCGTCCGCCGCGCCACCAAAGTAAAGCGCAGCAGCCGCTAGCCGAGCTGTAGCGTGCGCTGTCCCAGCGAAAAAAAACCGCCGCGCCACTTAACCCCTAACGAGCGCCTAACGAAAGCCTGACAACCAAAAGAAAGACAAAGGCGGGCCGCCAGCGGCCCGCCTTTTTTACTCCAACCCCACTCCCCGGCAGGTGTAGCCGCGGGGGTGCCACCCGCTCCCCTCCAAATAACTAAGAACGAATAACCAATAACCGAAGCGCCTCCGGCGCTTCAATCCAGCGGACTCTTCACCCCGATGCCCGGCTTATTGAGCACGTGGGTATAAATCATCGTCGTCGACACGTCCTTGTGTCCGAGTAATTCCTGCACCGTGCGAATGTCATAGCCATTTCGAGGAGATGGGTCGCAAACGAATGCCGCAGCGTATGGCAGCTCGCCGGCTTGGCTATGCCACTGGCGCGCACCGCCTTCTTCACCGCGAGTTGCAGGACATTCTCATCCACATGATGTCGCCGCTTCAGCAACGTGGGAGCGGCCTCCGCGCCGCGATCTCCCGTGGCCACCTCCCGAGGATCGAGCGAGAGCCGGCTCGAAGGGAAGACAAACTGCCAACCCCATTCGGCCGCCGCCGCCGGATACTTCCGCGCCAAGGCGTGAGGCAGATAGACCCTTCCCAATCCGGCCTCGATGTCTTCCGCATGCTGCAAGCGCACTTTCTCCAAGTGTCGTTCCAGGCCAGAGGCCAGGTTGAGTGGCAACATGGTGATCCGATCCTTGGCCCCCTTGCCGTCGCGCACCGTGATCCGGGCATAGCCAAAATCGACATCCTTTACTCGCAAACGAACACACTCCATCAGGCGCAGGCCGCTTCCGTAGAGAAGTCCGGCCATCAGGCGCGGCGTGCCTTGCAGGTGCGCAAAGACGCGCTGCACCTCATCCCGGGTCAGCACCACCGGCAGGCGGGCCGGCTTCTTCGCCCGCTCCACTTTATCCAGCCAGCCGATCTCGTGCTGCAACACCTGCTGGTAGAGGAAGAGCAAC
The DNA here is from genome assembly GCA_030856765.1 of Verrucomicrobiota bacterium. Classification (GTDB taxonomy): domain Bacteria; phylum Verrucomicrobiota; class Verrucomicrobiia; order Chthoniobacterales; family UBA10450; genus Palsa-1392. The sequence goes on from JALYOR010000270.1 coordinate 5,958, forward strand.
GCGCTCAGGGCTTGGTTCTGGGTGGCGGCTGCGACGTTGCGATCGCGCGCCAGATGCGTCAGGAACTCGCTCACTTCCACTTCGCCCATCTCTCGCGGATGGCGCTTGCCATGGTAGCGGATGAAGCGCTCAATCCAGTCGCAGTAGGCCCGTTCCGTGCGCAGACTGTAGTGCTTCAGGCGCAGGACATCGCGCGTCTGTTCGAGCAGTTTTTTCTGCTTGCCCGGCACAGCCGCGGCAGGTATAACGTCCGGCATGGAAGGGTTTTATCGCCTACCCACCCGGGAAGCAACCGGATTATACAGATTTTATCTGCCTTTAATTACCTAATTTTGGGGCCGAATTCTCGTTAGACGCCTAGCCGTATGCCTTTTCCAAAACAGATCGAGATAGAGATTCCGCTATTGAGAGCGCTCGATGAGCTCGGAGGCGCTCCAAAGCCAAGAGACGTTTATCCCGTAATCACGAAGGCATTCGCCCACCAACTAACCGAAGAAGACTTAGCCGCGAGACTGCCCAGCAGCCCATCAACCTTCAAGTGGCATAACCTCGTTCAGTGGAGCCGTCAGGCTCTTATCGATCGCGGCGAGATCGACGGCTCGACTCGTGGCGTATGGCGACTCACCGCCGCCGGCCGCAAGCGGCTAACCGGCGCTCCAGCGCCCGCTACACCCAAACCCACCAACGGTGAGCTATTTCCGACGCCCTCCGAGGCCACTCTCCAAGACCTCGTTTATCGCAACGAAGCCGAAGTGAAACGCCGGATCATTTCCGAGATCAAGGCTCTCACCTCGAAAGAGTTTGAGCAGTTTTGTGTCTCCCTTCTCCGACTCCTCGGCTATCAGGAGCTTCAGGTCACCGGCAGCGGTGCGGACGGCGGCATTGACGGTCACGGCCTATTCCGGCAAGGCGTTGTTACGATTCGGTCCGCTTTCCAAGCCAAACGCTGGAAGCAAACGCCCGTAGGACGGCCCGAGATCGACAAGTTCCGCGGGG